>NZ_LATC01000042.1:0-41125 GCF_001414075.1 Mycobacterium sp. UM_11
TGTGTATAAGAGACAGGTGCTGATCCGGGCGTAACCGCCCGGCGCGCTCGAGGGTGACCAGACCGTACAGGGCGGCCCACACCACCTCGGTCAGCGTGTCGGGGTCCCGTGGGCCCGCGACCATCGCCACCGCCGCCCGTAATTCCGCGAAGGCCGCCGTCAGCTCGGCCGGAGTGTCCTCGGCGGCGAACGGCAGCGTCGTCGCGCGGGTGAACATCGCGTCGAAGAGGGCGGGTTTGTCCCGAGCGAACCCGATGAACGCCCGGGCCACCCGCGTCACCGCATCCCGCCCGTCGGTGGCGTCGCCGCGGGCGCCGCGCAGCGCGTGCGCGAGCTCGCCGAATCCCTCCACGGCGACCGAGGCGGCGATGTCCTCCATGCCGGAGAAGTGTTTGTAGAGCACCGGTTGGCTGTATTCGATCTCGGCGGACAGCCGACGGGTGGTGACGGCGTCCCAGCCCTCTTCCTCGGCCAGCTTGCGCGCGGTAGTGGTGATCAGCGCGCGGCGGGCCGCCCGTTCGCGTGCCCTGCGGTCCTCGATGGCCATGCCGTGATACTAGCGCCGATATCAATGCTAGCGGTGCTATTGACACACTGAATCCTAGGGGTTAGCGTTGCTAACACCTACGGAGACGAGGAGTCGCATCATGGTTGCCACGTTGTTTGCGGTCGTTGCGGTGCTGGGGACCGGGGTGGTCTACGGCACCGACGTGTTCTGCGCGATGGTGCAGCGCCCCGCGCTGGCCCGCGTCGACGACCACGCCCTGCTCGCGGTGATGGGCAACGTGCATCGCTACGGTGACCGCCGGATGCGACTACCCGGCCTGCTCGGCCTGGCCGCGGCGGCCATCAGCGCGGCGCTCGCTTCGGCGTTCGGCCGCTGGGCGCAAGCCGGCGCTGCCGGCGCCGCCGTCGCCCTGCTGCTGGTGTGGCTGCTGCTCTACCTGAAGGTGAGCGCGCCGATCAACCGGCAACTCATCGCCGGCGCCGACCGGCCCGAGCTGCCCACCGATGCTCGGGCGCTGCAACGCGACTGGGACAAGGTGATCACGCTCAGGGCCACCCTGCAGGGCCTGGCCGTCACCGCGCTGTGCCTGTCAATGCTGGTTTGAACCGAAAGGGGTATCGAAAATGTCCGTAGCCAAGAAGGTCGGCCGCCTGGTGATGCGCGCGGCTCCGTTGTTGAACACGCCGGTCGCGGCGATTGCGTCCTCGCCGCGCTTGGGTGCACGGCTCCAGCGCAGCATCACACTGGTCACCTACACGGGTCGGCGCTCGGGACGGACCTTCTCGATCCCGGTGGCCTACCGGCGCCGCGGCGACGATGTCGAGATCGTCGCGAACATGCCGGATACCAAGACGTGGTGGC
This sequence comes from Mycobacterium sp. UM_11, assembly GCF_001414075.1. Classification (NCBI taxonomy): domain Bacteria; kingdom Bacillati; phylum Actinomycetota; class Actinomycetes; order Mycobacteriales; family Mycobacteriaceae; genus Mycobacterium; species Mycobacterium sp. UM_11. The sequence goes on from NZ_LATC01000042.1 coordinate 1,370, forward strand.
GCAACTTCGTCGGCGAAGGCGCTCCGCTGTCGCTGACGCTGGATGGCACCGAACGCGCCGGCCATGCGATCGCTCACCGAGACGCCAAGGGGCGTGTCACTATTCGCGTCCGCCTCGCAACCCGCTAGTCGACCTGGTAGCGCGGGAAGACGCCGGCCGGCGCGGGCAGCGCCGTGCCGGGCGCCAGCCGGGTGCCGATGGCGTCGAACCCGCGCTGCTCGGGCGGTTGGCCGAGCAGATCCAGCAGCTTGCTCGCCGAGTCGGGCATCACCGGCTGAATCAACAGCGCCGCAATGCGAACCGCCTCACACGTCGTGTAAAGCACTGTGGCGAAACGCTTTTGGTCCGCCTCCGCGTCGCTCTTGCGCAACACCCACGGCTGCTGGGCCGAGAAGTACTTGTTCGCGTCGCCGAGCATCAGCCAGATCGCTTCCAACGCCAGGTGCATGGCCTGCCCGTCGAAGCTGACCCGGACCCGCTCCAACAACCCGTCGGCCGTCGCCAGCAGCTCGGCGTCCGCGGCACTCAGCTCACCGGGCTCGGGCACCACCCCGTCCAGGTTCTTGGCCACCATCGACAACGACCGCTGGGCCAGGTTGCCCAGCTCGTTGGCCAGGTCGGTGTTGATCCGGGTGATAATGGCCTCTTCGCTGTAGCTGCCGTCCTGGCCGAACGGCACCTCGCGCAACAGGAAATAGCGCAGCTGGTCCACGCCGAACGTATCCGCCAGCGCGACGGGGTCGACGACGTTGCCCACCGACTTGCTCATTTTCTCGCCCCGGTTGAGCAGGAACCCGTGCGCGAAAACCCTTCGCGGCAAATCGATCCCGGCCGACATCAGAAACGCCGGCCAGTACACCGTGTGGAAGCGGATGATGTCCTTGCCGATCATGTGCAGATCCGCGGGCCAATAACGTTGGAACATCGCCGAATCGGTGTCCGGGTAGCCCACCCCGGTCAGGTAATTGGTCAGCGCGTCCACCCAGACGTACATGACGTGATCGGGATGCTCGGGCACTTTCACGCCCCAGTCGAACGACGTCCGCGAGATCGACAGATCCCGCAGACCGCCCGAGACGAAGCTGACCACCTCGTTGCGCCGCACGTCGGGCGCGATGAAGTCGGGGTTGGCCTCGTAGTGGGCCAGCAGCTTGTCGGTATACGCCGACAGCCGGAAGAAATAGGTCTGCTCCTCGGTCCAGGTGACCGGCGTGCCGGTTTCGACGGCGACCCGGATGCCGTCGACCTCGGCGGTCTCCGATTCGACGAAGAACCGCTCGTCGCGCACCGAGTACCACCCGGCGTAGCTGTCCAGGTAGATGTCGCCGGCCGCTTCCATCCGCCGCCAGATCGCCTTGGATGCCTCGTGATGGTCGGCGTCGGTGGTGCGGATGAACCGGTCGAAGGAGATGTTCAGCTTCTCCTGGAGCCGCTGGAAGATGTCGGAATTGCGCCGCGCCAGATCGGCGGTCGGGATGCCTTCGGCCGCCGCCGTCTCCATCATCTTGAGGCCGTGCTCGTCGGTGCCGGTCAGGAAGCGCACGTCGAAGCCGTCGAGCCGCTTGAACCGGGCGATGGCGTCGGTCGCGACGTACTCATACGCGTGCCCGACGTGCGGATTGCCGTTGGGATACGTGATCGCGGTGGTGACGTAGAAGGGCCTCATCGAGAGTCCACCTTATTGTGTGCGCGTGAGCTCCAAACCGCGAGAACGCCGAGAACGCGAAGCCCCGCCCGCCCCGGATCCGCTGGCGCCGCTGATCGACGCCCATACCCACCTGGACGCGTGCGGCGCGCGCGACGCCGAGGACGTGCGCGCGATCGCCGACCGGGCCGAGGCGGTCGGGGTGGGGGCGATGGTCACCATCGCCGACGACCTGGATTCGGCGCGCTGGGTGACGCGGGCCGCCGAATGGGATCCGCGCGTCTACGCCGCGGTGGCCTTGCACCCCACCCGCGCCGACGCGCTGGACGACGACGCCCGCAGCGAGATCGAGCGCCTGGTGGCGCATCCCCGGGTGGTGGCGGTGGGGGAGACCGGCCTGGACCTCTACTGGCCCGGCCGGCTCGACGGCTGCGCGCGACCGGACACGCAGCGGGACGCCTTCGCCTGGCACATCGACCTGGCCAAGCGGTGCGAAAAACCCCTGATGATCCACAACCGCGAGGCCGACGCCGAGGTGCTCGACGTGCTGGCGGCCGAGGGCGCTCCCGACACCGTGATCTTCCATTGCTTCTCGTCGGACGCCACGATGGCCCGCCGCTGCGTGGACGCCGGGTGGTTGCTCAGCCTGTCGGGGACGGCCAGCTTCCGCAACGCCCGCGACCTGCGCGAAGCCGTTCCACTGATCCCGCTGGACCAGCTGTTGGTGGAAACCGATGCGCCGTTCCTGACGCCGCACCCCTACCGCGGGTCGCCCAACGAACCGTATTGCCTTCCTTATACTGTGCGAGCGATCGCGGAATTGGTGGGTCGTCCCGCCGAAGAGCTGGCGCGGGCCACCACGAGCAACGCCCGGCGGGTCTACGGAATGGCTCGGGCATAAGTCGCCCGACGGGACGATTGCGTTAACAAACCCTCGCCGGAGTTGCTCAACTTTGGCCGGTTCGTTACCGTCTTGTGATCGAAAGGGATGGGGCCTACGGGCCCTTATTTGTCGCTTGGTGCTGATTAGGTCGTTGGAGTGCTTGCTGTGTTCGGGATAGACGCGCGTTGACTGTATTAACAAAACTGCATCAGACCCCCTCCCCGATGCTGCGACTGATCGTCGGAGGCCTGCTGGTAGTTCTGGCGTGCGCCGGCGGATTCGCGGTCTCCGCGTGCAAGACGGTGACGCTGACCGTCGACGGGATCGCGATGCGGGTGACCACCATGAAGTCGCGGGTCATCGACATCGTGCAGGAGAACGGCTTCGCCGTCGACGAGCGGGACGACCTGTACCCCGCCGGGGACGTCAAGGTGCACGACGCCGCCAACATCGTGTTGCGCCGCAGCCGGCCGCTGCAGATCTCGCTGGACGGCCACGACACCAAGCAGGTGTGGACGACGGCGTCGACCGTCGACGAGGCGCTGGCCCAACTCGCCATGACCGACACCGCCCCGGCCGCGGCCTCCCGCGGCAGCCGGGTCCCGCTGGCCGGCATGGCGCTGCCCGTCGTCAGCGCCAAGACCGTCCGCATCACCGACGGCGGCGCGACCCGCACGGTCCACCTGCCGGCGCCCAACGTCGCCGGCCTGCTGAGCGCCGCCGGCGCGCCGCTCCTCGAGGGGGATCAGGCCACGCCCAGCGCGTCCTCGCCCATCGTCGACGGCATGGAGATCCAGGTCACCCGTAACCGGATCCAGCGGGTCACCGAGCGAATGCCGTTGCAGCCGAACGCCCGTCGCGTCGAGGACCCGGACATGAACATGAGCCGCCAGGTCGTCGAGGACCCGGGCAGCCCGGGCACCCAGGACGTCACGTTCGCGGTGGCCACCGTCAACGGCGTCGAGACCGGCCGGTTGCCGATTGCCAACACCGTGATCACCCCGGCCCGCGACGCCGTGGTGCGGGTGGGCACCAAGCCCGGCACCGACGTGCCGCCGGTGACCAACGGCTCCATCTGGGACGCGATCGCCGGCTGCGAGGCCGGCGGGAACTGGGCGATCAACACCGGCAACGGCTACTACGGCGGTGTGCAGTTCGACCAGGGCACCTGGGAGCGCAACGGCGGGCTGCGGTTCGCCGCGCGCGCCGACCTGGCGACTCGGGAAGAGCAGATCGCCGTGGCCGAGGTGACGCGGGCGCGTCAGGGCTGGGGTGCGTGGCCGGTGTGCAGCGGAAGAGCTGGTGCGAGCTGACCGTCCGGCTGCTCGGTCGCACCGAGATCAGGCGGCTTGCCAAAGAACTTGACTTCCGGCCACGGAAATCGCTCGGCCAAAACTTCGTTCACGACGCCAACACGGTCCGGCGGATCGTCTCGACCTCCGGCGTGGGTCGGTCCGACCACGTGCTGGAGGTCGGTCCGGGTTTGGGTTCGCTGACCCTGGCCCTGCTGGAGCGCGGCGCCACCGTCACCGCCGTCGAGATCGACCCGGTGCTTGCCGAGCGGCTGCCGCAAACCGTCGCCGAGCGCTCGCACAGCGAAAGCCAGCGACTCACCGTGGTCAACCGCGACGTGTTGACCCTGCGCGGCGACGAGCTGGCCGCGCAACCCAACGCGGTCGTGGCCAACCTGCCCTACAACGTCGCGGTGCCCGCGCTGCTGCATCTGCTCGCCGAATTCCCGTCCATCAGGACCGTGACCGTCATGGTGCAGGCGGAGGTGGCCGAACGCCTTGCCGCCGAACCCGGCGGCAAGGACTACGGCGTGCCCAGCGTCAAGGTCCGCTTCTTCGGCACGGTCCGACGCTGCGGCATGGTGTCGCCGACCGTCTTCTGGCCGATTCCGCGCGTCTACTCCGGGCTCGTCCGCATCGACCGCTACGCCGCCGCGCCGTGGCCCACCGACGAGGCGTTCCGCCGACAGGTGTTTCAGCTGGTGGACATCGCGTTCGCGCAGCGACGCAAGACGGCGCGCAACGCGTTCATCGAGTGGGCCGGCTCGGGCAGCGAGTCGGCGAACCGGCTGCTGGCCGCCAGCATCGACCCGGCCCGCCGCGGTGAAACGCTGTCCATCGACGACTTCGTGCGGCTGTTGCGGCGGTCGACCGGATCGGCCGGTACCACCCCGCCCGCGGCCCAACAGCAGCCGTCCCCGAGCTGAGGGCGGCGCCGCTGCGTGTGGTTGGCTTCTCGCAGCGATAGTCTGCTGCGGTGGTCGACATGACTGGCGGCAATACCGCCGCCCAGTGGGTGCCCACCGGGTCGGTCACGGTTCGAGTGCCCGGGAAGGTCAACCTGTATCTGGCGGTCGGCGACCGCCGCGAGGACGGCTATCACGAGCTGACGACCGTGTTTCAGGCGGTTTCGCTGCTCGACGAGGTGACGGTCCGCAACGCCGACGTGCTCTCCCTCGAGCTCGTCGGCGAGGGCGCGGACAAGCTGCCCACCGACGAACGCAACCTGGCCTGGCAGGCCGCCGAGCTGATGGCCGAACACGTCGGCCGGGCGCCCGACGTCTCGATCATGATCGACAAGTCGATCCCGGTCGCCGGCGGGATGGCCGGTGGCAGCGCCGACGCGGCGGCCGTGCTGGTCGCCATGAACTCGCTGTGGGAGCTCAACGTGCCGCGCCGCGACCTGCGCATGCTCGCCGCGCGGTTGGGCAGCGACGTGCCGTTTGCGCTGCACGGTGGCACCGCGTTGGGCACCGGCCGCGGCGAGGAGCTGGCGACCGTGTTGTCCCGCAACACGTTCCACTGGGTGCTGGCGTTCGCCGACGGCGAGCTGCTCACGCGCAAGGTGTTCGCCGAGCTGGACCGGCTGCGGGAGGCGGGCGACCCGCCGCGGCTCGACGGCCCCGGCCCGGTGCTGGCGGCGCTGGCCGCCGGCGACTCCGAACAGCTGGCGGCCCTGTTGGGCAACGAGATGCAGGCGGCCGCGGTGAGCCTGAACCCGAAGCTGCGCCGGACCTTGCGCGCGGGCGTCGAGGCGGGCGCCCTGGCGGGCATCGTGTCCGGCTCGGGCCCGACGTGCGCCTTCTTGTGCCCCTCGGCGGGCTCGGCGGTGGACGTGGGCACCGAGGTCTCCGGCGCGGGCGTCTGCCGCACGGTGCGGGTCGCCAGCGGGCCGGTCGCCGGGGCGCGCGTGGTTCCCGCGCCCACCGAAGTGTGAAAATCGACCCAAAACGCGCATTCGTTTGGGCTGTTCCCTAAGAGGAGTTTAAGATAATGCGCGGTGACGGGTAGCTCTGAGCAAGAACTCTTATTGTCGTCGTCCGCCGGGCCCTCCGGCGGACGACTAGCGCTTGGGGGCTCATCGCCGATTCGAGACCTAACCGCCGCCCGACTGTGTTTGCGCGCCTGCTTCGAAGTGTTATCCAGTGGGCGGAATATGAGATCCCGGGCGTTGGGGCAAGCGCCGGAACCGAGGAGGTTTGTGTGAGCAGGTTTACCGAGAAGATGTACCACAATGCCCGCACCGCGAAGACGGGCATGGTCACCGGTGAACCCCACGAACCGGTCCGGCACACCTGGGGAGAGGTCCACGAGCGCGCTCGCCGCATCGCCGGCGGCCTGGCCGCCGCCGGAATCGGCCTCGGCGACGCCGTGGGGGTGCTGGCCGGCTTCCCGGTCGAGATCGCCCCGACGGCGCAGGGGCTGTGGATGCGCGGGGCCAGCCTCACGATGCTGCACCAGCCGACGCCGCGCACCGACCTGGCCGTGTGGGCCGAAGACACCATGAACGTCATCGGCATGATCGAGGCGCAAGCCGTCATCGTCTCCGAGCCCTTCCTGGTGGCCACCCCGGTGCTCGAGGAGAAGGGCATCAAGGTCCTCACCGTGGCCGACCTGCTGGCGTCGGAGCCGATCGACCCCGTCGACGTCGGCGAGGACGACCTGGCGCTGATGCAGCTGACGTCGGGGTCCACCGGTTCCCCGAAGGCCGTGCAGATCACCCACCGCAACATCTACTCCAACGCCGAGGCGATGTTCATCGGTGCCCAGTACGACGTCGACAAGGACGTCATGGTCAGCTGGCTGCCCTGCTTCCACGACATGGGCATGGTCGGGTTCCTGACCATTCCGATGTACTTCGGCGCCGAGCTCGTCAAGGTCACCCCGATGGACTTCCTGCGCGACACGCTGCTGTGGGCCAAGCTCATCGACAAGTACAAGGGCACCATGACCGCGGCGCCCAACTTCGCCTACGCGCTGCTCGCCAAGCGGTTGCGCCGCAACGCCAAGCCCGGTGATTTCGACCTGTCCACGCTGCGGTTCGCTCTGTCCGGCGCCGAGCCCGTCGAACCGGCCGACGTGGAGGACCTGCTGGACGCGGGTAAGCCGTTCGGCCTGAACCCGTCGGCCATCCTGCCGGCCTACGGCATGGCCGAGACCACCCTGGCCGTGTCGTTCTCGGAGTGCAACGCCGGTCTGGTCGTCGACGAGGTCGACGCCGACCTGCTGGCCGCCCTGCGCCGCGCGGTGCCCGCCACCAAGGGCAACACCCGCAGGCTGGCCACCCTCGGCCCGCTGCTGCAAGACCTCGAGGCGCGCATCATCGACGAGAACGGCGACGTGATGCCCGCCCGCGGCGTCGGCGTCATCGAGCTGCGCGGCGAGTCCCTGACGCCCGGCTACCTGACCATGGGCGGCTTCATCCCGGCGCAGGACGAGAACGGCTGGTATGACACCGGTGACCTCGGCTACCTGACCGAGGAGGGCCACGTCGTGGTGTGCGGCCGCGTCAAGGACGTCATCATCATGGCGGGCCGCAACATCTACCCCACCGACATCGAGCGGGCCGCCTGCCGCGTCGACGGGGTGCGCCCCGGTTGCGCCGTCGCGGTGCGACTGGACGCCGGCCACTCCCGCGAGACGTTCGCCGTCGCCGTCGAGTCCAACGCGTGGCAGGACCCGGCCGAGGTGCGCCGCATCGAGCACCAGGTCGCCCGCGAGGTGGTGGCCGAGGTCGACATGCGGCCCCGCAACGTGGTGGTGCTCGGGCCGGGCACCATCCCGAAGACGCCGTCGGGCAAGCTGCGCCGGTCGCATTCGGCCACCCTGGTCACCTAGCACCTTTCAAGGCGCCTACCAGGCGTGGACGCGGTTCTGCGCCGGCTCCAGCCCGAGTTCGATGAGTAACTCCGTGGCGTCGGCGGCCTGCTCGCAGATGGTCGGCACCTCGGTGCGCTCGGCGGCGGAGAAGTTCTCCAGCACGAAGGCCGCCGGGTCTTTGCGTCCCGGCGGTCGGCCGATGCCGATGCGGACCCGCGCGAACTCCTTGGTGCCCAACGCGGCCGCCACCGAGCGCAGCCCGTTGTGGCCGCCCTCGCCGCCGCCGATCTTGAGCCGGATGCGGCCGAAGTCGAGGTCGAGGTCGTCGTGCACGACGACGATGTCGGCCGGCGGCACGGAGTAGAACTTCGCCAACGGCCCGATCTGGCGGCCGGACTCGTTCATGTAGCAGCGCGGCTTGGCCACCAACACCGGGTGGCCGGCCAACCGGCCGCTGACCACCTCGGCGCCGGACCGCTTGTGCACCTTGAACTTCGAGCCCAGCCGGTCGGCGAGCAGGTCGGCGACCATGAACCCGAGGTTGTGCCGGGTGCGGGCGTAGTTGTCCCCGGGGTTGCCCAGGCCGACCACCAGCAACGGCTCGGCCACGTTGCGATCCGCCTACTCGGACTCGTCCGCGGACGCCTCGGCCTCGCCGGCTTCCTCTTCCGCGGGGGCTTCCTCGCCCTCGGCGGCCTCGCCCGCGCCCTCTTCCTCGAGGTCCTCGGCGGTCGGCGCCACCACGACGTTGACCACCAGCATCTCCGGGTCGGAGATCAGGTTGACGCCCCGCGGCAGCGTGATCTGTCCGGCGGTGAACTGGGTACCCGGCTCGGCGCCCTCGACCGACACGGTGAGGTTTTCGGGAATCGACAGCGCCTCCGCCTCGATCTCGATGGTGTTGGTGTCCTGAGTGACCAGGGTGCCGGGCACGGCGTCGCCCTCGACGACGACGGTGACCTCCACGACCACCTTCTCCCCGCGGCGCACGACCAGCAGGTCGGCGTGCTGGATGGTGCGGCGGATCGGGTGGATGTCGAGCGCCTTGGTCAGCGCCAGCTGTTCCTTGCCGTCGATGTCGAGGGTCAGCACCGCGTTGGTGCCCGCGTGCCGCAGCACGGCCGCGAAGTCGTGGCCCGGCAGCTCGAGATGTTGCGGGTCGGCGCCGTGGCCGTAGAGGACGGCGGGAATCCTGCCCTCGCGGCGGGCCCGGCGGGACGCGCCCTTGCCGGTCTCGCTGCGCACCGTGGCGGTCAGTTGGTTGCCTGCGGACTTGGCCATCGTGTCGCTCCTGTGTGCTCAGTGCCTGAGTGTGGGGGCACGGCCAGGGTCGCGACAGTTCGTCGGTCTCCGTCGATAACGGTGCTGGCTGGCCAGCCACCCTCGCCGTGACGCCCGGTCAGGTTAGCGCATGTGCACCTCAGAGCGGAAATTTGGTGCCGGTGAGCTGCTCGGACAGCTCCCACAGCGCCGCGGCCATCTTCGGGTCCCGCGCCGCCCGGCTGCGCCCCACCGGCTGCGTGCGGCCCATCTGGCCGAACCGCGGGCCGACGAAGGTGTCGCCCGGAAGATCCTGCGACGCCGCGTACAGCGTCTGGCGGGCGCCGAAGTCGGCGTCGGTGGCCACCACCCGGGTGACCGCCGACATCATCGCGTCACCCAGCTTGCGGCCCGAGGCGCCCTGCAGGTTGGTGTGCGAGTAGCCGGGGTGAGCGGCCAGCGCGCGCAGCGGGGAACCGGCCGCGGCGAGGCGCCGCTGCAGCTCGCTGGTGAACAGCAGGTTGGCGAGCTTGGACTGGCTGTAGGCCAGCCACGGCGAGTACCGGCGCCGCTCCCAGTTCAGGTCGTCGAGGTTGATCCGCCCCGCCCAGTGCGCCATCGACGACACGGTGACCACCCGATCGGTGAGCTTGGGCAGCAGTAGGTTGGTGAGCGCGAAGTGTCCGAGGTGGTTGGTGCCGATCTGGCTTTCGAAGCCGTCGATGGTCTGCGCGTAGGGGGCCGCCATGATCCCCGCGTTGTTGATCAAGACGTCGACCTTGTCGACGCCCCCGGCGAATTCGCGCACCGACGCCAGGTTCTGCAGGTCGAGCGAACGCACCTCGACCGGGCCGGTCTGGGTGCCCCTGATCTGCAGCGCGGCCTTCTCGCCCTTGCGGATGTCGCGGACCGCCATGATCAGCGTGGCCCCGCGCCGCGCCAGCTCGCGCGCCGTCACCGCGCCCAGCCCGCTGTTGGCCCCGGTGACGATGACGGTGCGCCCGGCGAACGAGGGCAGGTCTGCGGCGGTCCAGTTCGTCATGGCTGACGAGCCTAGTGGGGCTCGTTCACGACGTCGAAGGCCACGGAGTCAGGCGGGTGTTGGACCGACCGCGTAGCCGCGCGCGCCGGACAGGAATCGATCTGCGCGTTCTGGCGGATGTTCTGCCCCGTCTCGGACGCGATGCTGGCTACCATGAGCCAACACGCGGAGATGCCGCAGCTGACCTGGAGCGATTTGGGCGTGGGCGAGTTGCTGCCGACGGGAACGGTCACGTTGCTGCTAGGCGACGTCGAGGGGTCTACGCGGTTGTGGGAGACCGAGCCCGAAAAGATGACCGCCGCCCTGGCACTTTTGAACAAGACCGTCGACGAGGCTGTCGCCGCGCATGACGGGGTGCGTCCGCAAGAGCAGGGCGAAGGGGACAGCTTCGTGACCGCTTTCGCGCGTGCCAGCGATGCGGTGGCGTGCGCGCTGGCGTTGCAACGCGCGCCGCTAGCGCCGATCCGGCTGCGCCTCGGGATCCACACCGGCGAGATTCAGCTGCGCGACGATGCCAACTATGCGGGACCCACCATCAATCGCGCGGCGCGGCTACGCGATCTGGCGCACGGGGGGCAGACGGTGTTGTCGGGGGCGACGGAGCCGCTGGTGGTCGATCGCCTTCCGGACGGGGTGTGGCTCACCGATCTCGGCAATTACCCGCTGCGCGACCTACCCCGCCCGGAACGCGTTGTGCAGCTGTGTCATTCGGACCTGCGCAACGAGTTCCCGCCGCTTCGGGTGCGCAGCGGCGTTCCATCGCACAATCTGCCGACCCAATTGACGAATTTCATTGGGCGCCATGAGCAAATGGCCGAGCTGGGTCAGCTGGTGGCCCACAACCGGTTGGTCACCCTGACGGGCGCCGGCGGTGCGGGCAAGACTCGACTCGCCGCCGAAGGCGCCGCCCGACTAAGCCGCGAGTTCGCCGACGGCGTGTGGTATGTCGACCTGGCGCCGACCACCAATCCCGCAATGGCGCAGGTGGCCGTGGCGCGCACACTCGGCGTGCCCGATGTCGCCGGGCTCTCCACTTTGGAGCTCCTCGTGCGGTTCTTCGCAGAAAAATCGATGTTGCTCTTGCTCGACAACTGTGAGCATCTGCTCGATCCGTGTGGTGCCTTGGTCGTCGAGCTGCTCGCGGCTTGCCCGAAACTGACGATCATTGCGACCAGCCGTGAGCCGCTTGGAGTTCCCGGCGAGCTGACCTGGCGCGTCCCGTCGCTGCCCATCACCGACGAGGCCGTCGAACTGTTCGCGGACCGGGCCAGGCGGATACGGCCGGAATTCCATGTCGGAGAGAACAACCGCGCGCTGGTCGAAGAAATCTGTGAACGCCTTGACGGCATGCCGCTGGCCATCGAGCTTGCCGCGGCACGAGTTCGGGCGCTATCGCTATCGCAGATCGTCCACAGCCTGCATGACCGATTCCGGTTACTCACCGGCGGGGCGCGCACCGCAGTGCGCCGCCAGCAGACACTGCGCGCCTCTGTGGACTGGTCGCATGCGCTTCTGACAGAGCCAGAGCGGGTGTTGTTCCGGCGACTAGCGGTCTTCAGCGGTGGGTTCGATCTCGGCGCCGCCCAGGCGGTCGGCGCCGTCAGCGACGTAGAAGGCTATCAACTACTGGACCAACTCAGCCTGCTGGTCGACAAATCGTTAGTGGTGGCCGACGACACCGCGGCCGGCATGCGCTACCGGTTGCTCGAAACGGTGCGGCAATATGCGCAGGAAAAGCTCGGCGAGTCCGGCGAGGCCGACGAGATACGCACCCGGCATCGTGACTACTACGCGGCCACGGCCATCGAGTTGGAGTCGCAAGGACTGGCCGGTCTTGAGCAGCTGCTGCGTTGGGCGGACGCGGAGATTGACAATCTGCGGGCGGCGTTCGCATGGAGCCGGGAGAAGGGCGACCGCGAGACGGCGCTGAGACTGGTGTCCGCACTGCAACTGTTTTGGTTGACGCGCAGCCGTTTCCGCGAGGCTTTCGCGGCGTTCGAAGCCGTTCTGACCGATGAGCGCGATCCGCAGATAGCACTTGAGGTGTGGGTGCGCGCGGTCGCCGATCAAAGCGCGATCGCCGTGTGGATGGGCGTCCCCGCTTGCCCGGATCGGGCCCGCGAAGCCCTGGCTCTCGCGCGCCAGTGTGACGACCCGGCGTTGATCGGTCGAGGCCTGATGGCGTGCGGTTCGGTGGCGATATACAGCGCTGAACTCGCACAGCCATATTTTGCCGAGGCGATCGAACTGGCTCGAACCGCCGGCGATCGGTGGAGCCTGTGCCAAATCTTCACCTATCAGGCGACCATGTCCTATTACGCCGGCGAACCGATCGCGGCGGCCGCGTCCGCCGTAGAAGGGCGTGACCTCGCGGATTCCGTCGGCGACAACCTTCATTCGCGGCTTTGCCGGGAGTGGCTCGGCTCGGCCCTCGCCATGGAAGGACATCTCGCAGACGCGGTTGACGTATTGGGTTGCTTGGCAGCGGATTCCGCGGCCGCGGGGGACCTGCCCATGTCGATCATGGTGCAGGTAGCGCGCAGCATAACGCTCGCCTACAAAGGTGAGGCGGCTGCCGCGCTGAGCGCGGCACAATCAGCTTCCGAGGCGGCGAACTCGCTGGGAATCTACACGGACGCAGTGTATGTGGCGTTGGCGGCGGCCAACCTTGCCGCCGGCGAGACGGCTACTGCCAGACAAGCGGCGGAGGAGGCCTGGCGGCAGACCACCCCGCTACGCGAAATCTGGGTCAGGGGAGCCAGTCAAACAGCCGAGGTCTTTCTGGCATGCGGTGATTTGGCCGCAGCGCGCCGCTGGGCCGATGACACCGTCGCCGTGGTACCGGGCTGGTACCGGATGTCGGCCCTGACACAACGCGCCTACATCGCAGTGGCTCAAGGTGACCAAGGCCAGGCCGAGCGCGATGTTCACGACGCCCTGGAGATCGCCACCGGTACGCGGGCATACCTACGAGTGACGGACATCCTGGAGTGTCGGGCACGCCTGGCGGCCGACGATCGCCAACTCTCCTACGCAGCGCGCCTCTTGGGCGCAGCGGACGGCGTTCGTCGGTCCATCGGGGCAATCCGTCTCCCGATGTATCAAGCGGGGTACGACGCTTTGGTCGAGACGGCACGGGAATCGTTGGGGATTGATGGCTTCGACACTGCCTGGGCGGAGGGAGCGGCGTTGTCCACCGAGGAGGCGATCGCCTACGCGCAACGCGGCCGCGGCGAGCGCAAACGCCCAGCTACCGGCTGGGCATCGCTAACCCCCATGGAGAACGATGTGGTGCGCCTCGTGCGGGAAGGCCTGGGGAACAAAGACATCGGTGCCAGGTTGTTCATCTCACCGCGCACGGTACAGACCCACCTCACCCACGTGTATGCCAAACTCGGCATCGCCTCGCGGATGGAGCTCTTCAAGGACCAGCGCCCCACGTGACGCACCGGGATTGCCGCCACGGCTGTGGTTCGGGTGCCGACCACGACCGTGGCGGCAATCTGGGCGGGGCCGAAGATCACTTCGCGGCGACGACGAAGCTCCGCATGATCGCCTCGATGTCGGAGGACTGCTCGACGGCCTGGTTGGCCAGGCCGGTGATGGTGAGCTGAACCAGGTATCGCTGATTGGGGGGCTTGGAACCGGTGGCGATGACGATCCGGTTGAAGCTGTGCAGCCGGGTGCCGTCCAAGTCGTAACTGCCCTGGATCATCGACGACGGGAAGCCGTCGTACGGCGCCGTCGAGGCGTCGAGCTGCTTGAAGTCCTCGAAGAGTTGGGCGTCGTCGTTGCCGTGCTGGATCACCTGGGCCGGATCGAAATTGCCATTAAGCTTGAACACCACGAGCCTGGCCGTCGGATACTTGTTGCCCTTGGAGATCATCACGGTCTCGGGTGCGATGTGCGGGTTGTTCGCCGCCGACCAGCCCGGCGGTGTCGGGATGGATACCGTCAGGTCCGGCAGGTTGCCCGGCGCCACCTGCTGCCCGGTGACGCCGATGTTCTGCAGGTACTGCGACAGCGGCACCGGCTTCGCGGCCCTCGTCGTGGTGGTGGTGGTCGTCGGGGTGGTCGACCAGATCGATTGATAGTCAGGCGTTTTCGGGCCGCACGCCGCAGCGGGCAGTGTCAGCGCGATGGCCGCGGCCGCACACGCACGTCTCACAGAATCTCGCGGACGGCGTCGACCGGCCGGGCCAGCCGGGTGCCCTTCGGGGTGACGACGAACGGTCGTTCGATCAGGATCGGGTGTTCGACCATCGCGTCCAGCAGCTGGTCGTCGGTCGCGTCGGCGAGGTTGAGCTCGGAGTACAGGGATTCACGCTTGCGCACGGCCGTGCGCACGTCGATGCCGGCGTCGCGGATCATCCGAACCAGCTCGGCCCGAGACGGCGGGGTCTTCAGGTACTCGACGATGTTCGGCTCGAAACCGTTGTCCCGCAACAAGTCCAGTGTCTTGCGGGAGGTACTGCATTTGGGGTTGTGGTAGATGACGGTGTCGGCCATCTAGGCGTCTCCGTCGAAAAGCCCCGTGACGGAGCCGTTTTCGAAGACGGCGCGAATGGTGCTGGCCAGCAGCGGCGCGATGGACAAGACCGTCAGCTGCGGGAAACGCTTCTCCTCGCCGATCGGCAGCGTGTTGGTGACGATGACCTCGCGGGCGCCGGACGCCGCGAGCCGCTCGGCGGCCGGATCGGACAGCACGCCGTGGGTGGCCGCGATGATCACGTCGGCGGCGCCGTCGTCGCGCAACAGCTGCACCGCGCCGGCGATGGTCCCGCCGGTGTCGATCATGTCGTCGATCAGCACACAGGTCCGCCCCTCCACCTCGCCGACGACGCGGTTGGAGACCACCTGGTTGGGCACCCGCGGGTCCCGGGTCTTGTGGATGAAGGCCAGCGGGACACCGCCCAGCGCGTCGGCCCACTTCTCGGCGATGCGCACCCGGCCCGAGTCGGGGGAGACGACCACCATGTTGCCGTCGGGGTAGTTGTCCCCGATGTAACCGGTCAGCAGGTTCTGCGCGCGCATGTGGTCGACCGGCCCGTCGAAGAACCCCTGGATCTGGTCGGTGTGCAGGTCGACGGTCACGATCCGGTCGGCGCCCGCCGTCTTGAGCAGGTCGGCCACCAGCCGCGCCGAGATGGGCTCGCGGCCGCGGTGCTTCTTGTCCTGCCGGGCGTAGGGGTAGAACGGCATGACCGCGGTGATCCGCTTCGCGCTGCCCCGCTTGAGCGCGTCGATCATGATCAGCTGTTCCATCAGCCAGTCGTTGACCGGCGCCGGGGCGGACTGCAGGACGAACGCGTCGCACCCGCGGACGGACTCGTGGAATCGGACGAAGATCTCGCCGTTGGCGAACTCCCGCGCCGTCTGGGCGGTGACGTGGACGTCGAGCTCCTTGGCCACCTGCTCGGCCAGTTCCGGATGCGCACGCCCGGAGAAGAGCATCAGGTTTTTGCGGTTATCGGTCCAGTCGTGGCTCAACGCACTGCCCTCGCCGTATCGGGATCGGGAATGGGACGCCCCATCGTACGTAGCGAATGGTACGGAAATATGGCCGGGTTACCAGATACCAAAATCACCATGTCTATTCGGGTGCGGATGTTTCGCCGGGGTTGCCGGCGGCTTTCTCGGCCGCTTGGGCCGCCGCGCTGCCCGGCCGCTTGCGTTTGACCCAGCCCTCGATGTTGCGTTGCGGGCCGGCGGACACCGCCAGCGCGCCCGGCGGGACGTCGTCGCGGACCACGGTTCCGGCGCCGGTGTAGGCCCCGTCGCCGACCGTGACCGGCGCGACGAACATGGTGTCCGACCCGGTGCGCACGTGCGAGCCAATGGTGGTGCGCGACTTCGATGTTCCGTCGTAGTTGACGAAGACGCTGGACGCCCCGATGTTGCTGTGCTCGCCGATGTCGGCGTCGCCGACGTAGGTCAGGTGGGGGACCTTGGTGCCGGTGCCGATCGTGGAGTTCTTGGTCTCGACGAACGCCCCGAGCTTGCCGTCGTCACCCAGCACGGTGCCGGGCCGCAGGTAGGTGAAGGGGCCGACGGTGGCGCCGGCACCGATGGACGACGACGTGCCGTGGGTGCGCACCACCGATGCGCCGTCGCCGACGGTGACGTCGGTGAGCGTGGTGTCGGGACCGATGACGCAATGGCCGCCGAGTTGGGTGCGGCCGAGCAGCTGCGTGCCGGGGTGGACGACGGTGTCGCGCCCGATCGTGACGTCGACGTCGATCCAGGTGGTGGCCGGGTCGACGATGGTCACACCGGCCATCTGGTGGGCGGCGACGATCCGGCGGTTGAGTTCGGCGCCCAGCTGCGCCAGCTGGACGCGGTTGTTGACGCCGGCCACCAGCGCGCTGTCGTCGACGTGCTGGGCGTGGATGGCCTGCCCGTCCCCGCGCAGGATGGAGATGACGTCGGTCAGGTAGAGCTCGTGCTGGGCGTTGTTCGAGCTCAGCCGGCTCAGCGCCGAGCGCAACGCCGCGACGTCGAAGGCGTACACCCCGGCGTTGACCTCGCGAATGTCGCGCTGCGAGGGGGTGGCGTCGGCGTGTTCCACGATCGCGGTGACCTCGTTGTCCTGCGTGCGCAGGATGCGGCCGTAGCCGCTGGGGTCGGCGAGCGTCGTGGTGAGCACGGTCGCGGCGGCCGATCCCGCGTTGTGCGTGGCGATCAGCTCGGCCAGGGTGTCGGCGTCCAGCAGCGGCGTATCGCCCGAGGTGACGACGACCACGCCGGCGTAGTCGTCGGGCAGCGCCGACAGGCCGCAACCGACCGCATGGCCGGTGCCCCTCGGCCGGTCCTGCAGGGCGACCTCGATGCCGCGGCCCAACGCGTCGGCCGCTTCGGCGACCAGCGGCGCGATGCGCTGGTGATCGTGGCCCAGCACCACCACCAGGTGCTGCGGCGCGACCTTGGTGATCGCGTGCAGCAAATGGGACAGCATGCTGCGCCCGGCGATGGTGTGCAGCACCTTGGGGGTGTCCGAGCGCATCCGGGTGCCGGGCCCGGCCGCGAGCACCAGGACCGCGGTATCACCACGAGACGCCACGCTTCTCCTTTCGACGCGAGCGTGCGGGTCGGTACGCCGACACGCCGTTAAGCGTGTCACCTCATGGGCGCTCGCGGCAAAGGGCTCGTGCCTTTTGGGGCTCCGTCGCCAGGACTCGAACCTGAACTCTCAGAACCAAAATCTGATGTGCTGCCGATTACACCACGACGGATTGCGGGCCCCGGAGGCCCACGCCAACAAGACTCTAGACGGTCGGCGGGCCGATCGCGGCGGCAAGGGAAAGACGGCCGGATCGGTGCGGGCGACGCTATAGGCTGGTTGACGTGGCCGTTCTGGACAAGGAGCCCGACAAGGAAGCCCGGGCGCCGCGCGCCCGCATGACCGGTAGCGATCGCCGACAGCAGCTCATCGGCATCGCGCGCTCGCTGTTCGCCGAACGCGGCTACGAGGGCACCTCGATCGAGGAGATCGCGTTGCGCGCCAACGTGTCCAAGCCGGTGGTCTACGAGCACTTCGGCGGCAAGGAGGGGCTGTACGCGGTGGTCGTCGACCGCGAGATGTCGGCGCTGCTGGACGGCATCACCTCGTCGCTGACCAACAACCGCTCCCGGGTGCGGGTCGAGCGGGTCGCGCTGGCGTTGCTCACCTACGTCGAGGAGCGGACGGACGGCTTCCGCATCATGATCCGCGACTCGCCGGCCGCGATCAGCTCGGGCACCTACTCCAGCCTGCTCAACGACGCCGTCAGCCAGGTCAGTTCCATCCTGGCCGGCGACTTCGCCCGTCGCGGGCTGGATCCGGACCTGGCGCCGCTCTACGCCCAGGCGCTGGTGGGCTCGGTGTCGATGACGGCCCAGTGGTGGCTCGACACCCGCGAGCCCAAGAAAGAGGTGGTCGCGGCGCACCTGGTCAACCTGATGTGGAACGGACTGACCCACCTGGAGGCCGACCCCCGGCTGCAGGACGGTTAGCCCCGGTCGCGCGCCAGCAAGTCGGCGATCGTCTCGCGGCGGACGAGTTCGCGGGCCCGGCCGTCCTTGACGGCGATCACGGCGGGCCGGCCGACCATGTTGTAGTTCGACGCCATGCTGTGGTGATAGGCGCCGGTGCAGGCGACGGCGAGCAGGTCGCCGGGGCGCAGGTCGGCCGGTAATTCGATGTCGCGGGCGATCTCGTCGCCGGCCTCGCAGTGCCGGCCGGCCACGGTGACGCGCTGCTTGGGGCCCAGCGGGTGCCGGTTGGCCAGCGCGACGGTGTAGCGGGCGCCATACAGCGATACCCGGGGGTTGTCGCTCATGCCGCCGTCGACGGCGACGAAAGTGCGCCCGCCCGATTGTGTCTTCACCGAACACACCCGGTACACGGTGACGCCGGCGCGGCCGCTGATGGCCCGGCCGGGTTCCACCACCACGCTCGGGCGGGGGAAATGCTCGGCGGCGCAGGCCTCGTCCAGCGCGTCCTCGATGACGCGGCCCAGCTCGGCAAGGTCGAGCTCGGGGTCGCCCGGGACGTAGGGGATGGCGTGCCCGCCGCCGAGGTTGAGTTCGGTGAGAATGACGCCGTACCGGGCCCGGACGTCGGCCATGGCGGCGATCAATCGGCGGATCGCCTCACCGTAGAGGGCGGGGTCGGTCACCTGGGAGCCGATGTGGCAGTGCAGCCCGACCAGGTCGAGGATGGGGTGGGCCAGCACTTTCCGCACCGCGTCGGTGGTGTGGTCGCCGGTCAGAGTGAACCCGAACTTCTGGTCGCTGATCCCGGTCGTCACGGCGCGGTGCCCATGGACGTCGATGTCGGGAGTGACCCGGATGAGCACCGGCTGGCGCCGGCGCGCCAGGCCCGCGAGGTAGGCGATTTCCATGCCGGAATCCACCACGATGCGCCCCACCCCCACGCGGACGGCGTCGCGCAACTCCCCGGGTGACTTGGCGTTGCCGTGCATGACGATGCGCGCCGGGTCGATGCCGCCGGCGAGGGCGACCGCCAGCTCACCGCCCGAGCAGACGTCGATGCCGAGGCCCTCGTCGCGGGCCCAGCCGGCCACCGCCGTGGTCAGCAGCGACTTTCCGGCGTAGACCACCCCAACCCCGCGCAGCGCCTTGCGGTAGCGGCGGGCCCGGCGCCGAAAGTCGGTCTCGTCGACGACGTAGGCCGGGGTGCCGAACTCGTCGGCGATATCGGCCAGCGGCACATCGCCGACGCAGAGCCCGCCCCGCTCGTCGGGGCGGGCGGTGACGGGCCAGATCGCGGGGTCGAATCGCGGGGACGCCGCGTGGCTCAGGGACGGCAGGATGTCCAGCAAGGTCATGCGTCCAACGTGCGCCCGCGGGCGGCCGGATTTCGCTTTCCTGACGATCCCTTGACGGCGCCGGGCTCGATATTGACGATTCTTGGCGCCCCTAGAATGTATTCATCATGACCGCACCGGGGCCTGCTCGCCCAGAACCCCCGATCGCGGGGCTCGTTGAATTGGCGCTCACCGCGCCGACCTTCCAGCAATTGATCGAAAGCGCGGCCGCGCGACCGGCCGAGCTTGCACTGGTGGGTCCAGCCAGCGCACGGCTCTTTGTGGCCAGCGCGCTGGCGCGGTTGGGCCCATTGCTGGTAGTCACCGCGACCGGGCGCGAAGCCGACGACCTGACCGCCGAACTGCGCGGTGTCTTCGGCGACGCCGTGGCGGCCTTGCCGTCCTGGGAGACCCTGCCGCACGAGCGGCTCTCACCGGGCGTCGACACCGTCGGCACCAGGTTGACCGTGCTGCGCCGGCTGGCCCATCCCGACGACGCGCGGTTGGGGCCGCCGCTGCGGGTGGTGGTGACGGCGGTGCGGTCGCTGCTGCAGCCGATGACGCCGGAGCTGGGCCGCATCGAGCCGGTCACGTTCACGGTCGGCGAGGAGATCGCCTTCGAGGATGTGGTCGCCCGGCTGGTGGAGCTGGCCTACACCCGGGTCGACATGGTGGGTCGGCGCGGCGAGTTCGCCGTGCGCGGCGGGATTCTCGACGTCTTCCCGCCGACCGCCGAGCACCCGGTGCGCATCGAGTTCTGGGGCGACGAGGTCAGCGAGATGCGGATGTTCGCCGTCGCCGACCAGCGCTCCATCCCCGAGATCGAGGTGGAGACGGTTATCGCGGTGCCCTGCCGCGAGCTGCTGCTGACCGACGACGTGCGGGAGCGCGCCGCCGCGCTCGCCGCCCGGCACTCCGGGCCCGGGCCCGCCATCACCGGCAGCGTCACCGACATGCTGGCCAAGCTGGCCGAGGGCATCGCGGTCGACGGCATGGAGGCGCTGCTGCCCGTGCTGCGGCCCGGTGAGCACGTGCTGCTCACCGACCAGCTGGCCGCGGGCACGCCGGTGCTGCTGTGCGACCCCGAGAAGGTGCGCACCCGGGCCGCCGACCTGATCAAGACCGGCAGCGAGTTCCTCGAGGCGTCCTGGTCGGTGGCGGCGCTGGGCACCGACGCGCCCGTCGACGTGGCGCAATTCGGCGGGTCGGGGTTCGCCGAGCTGGACGACGTGCACGCCGCCGCGGCGCGCACCGGCCATCCCTGGTGGACGCTGAGTCAGCTGTCCGCCGAGTCCGCGATGGAGCTGGACATCCGGGCGGCGCCGTCGGCCCGCGGGCACCAGCAGGACATCGACGGCATCTTCGCGATGCTGCGGGCGCACGTGTCGACCGGTGGCTACGCCGCCGTCGTCGCCCCGGGCGCCGGGACCGCCCACCGGGTGGTCGAGCGGCTTGCCGACTCCGACACCCCCGCCGCCATGCTGGAACCGGACGCGGCCGACACCTCCCTCAAGCCGGGGGTCGTCAGCGTGCTCAAGGGCCCGCTGCACGACGGCGTGATCATCGAGGGTGCCAACCTCGTCGTCATCACCGAGGCCGACCTCACCGGCAGCCGGGCCACCGCGGTCGAAGGCAAGCGGCTGGCGGCCAAGCGGCGCAACACCGTCGACCCGCTGGCGCTGACGGCCGGCGACCTGGTGGTGCACGACCAGCACGGCATCGGCCGGTTCGTCGAGATGACCGAACGCACGGTCGGCGGCGCGCGGCGCGAGTACCTGGTGCTCGAATACGCGTCGTCCAAGCGGGGCGGGGGCTCGGACAAGCTGTATGTCCCGATGGACTCGCTGGATCAGCTGTCCCGCTACGTCGGCGGCCAGGCGCCCGCGCTCTCCAAGCTCGGCGGCAGCGACTGGGCCAACACCAAGACCAAGGCCCGCCGCGCGGTCCGCGAGATCGCCGGCGAGCTCGTCGCGCTCTACGCCAAGCGCCAGGCCAGCCCCGGTCACGCGTTCGCGCCCGACACCCCGTGGCAGGCCGAGATGGAGGACGCGTTCGGCTTCACCGAGACCGTCGACCAGCTCACCGCCATCACCGAGGTCAAGGCCGACATGGAAAAGCCGATCCCGATGGACCGGGTGATCTGCGGCGACGTCGGCTACGGCAAGACCGAGATCGCGGTGCGCGCGGCCTTCAAGGCCGTCCAGGACGGCAAGCAGGTCGCCGTGCTGGTGCCGACCACGCTGCTGGCCGACCAGCACCTGCAGACGTTCAGCGACCGGATGGCCGGCTTCCCGGTGACCGTCAAGGGGCTGTCGCGGTTCACCGACAACGCCGAGTCCCGCGCCGTGGTCGAGGGCCTGGCCGACGGGTCGGTGGACGTCGTGATCGGCACGCACCGGCTGCTGCAGACCGGGGTGCGCTGGAAGGACCTGGGCCTGGTGGTGGTCGACGAGGAGCAGCGCTTCGGCGTCGAGCACAAGGAGCACATCAAGAGCCTGCGCACGCACGTCGACGTGCTGACCATGAGCGCCACCCCGATCCCACGCACGCTGGAGATGAGCCTGGCCGGGATCCGCGAGATGTCGACCATCCTGACGCCGCCCGAGGAGCGCTACCCCGTGCTGACCTACGTCGGGCCGCACGACGACAAGCAGGTGGCCGCCGCCCTGAGGCGCGAGCTGCTGCGCGACGGGCAGGCGTTCTACGTGCACAACCGGGTCAGCTCGATCGACCGCGCCGCGGCGCACGTCCGCGAGCTGGTGCCGGAGGCGCGGGTCGTCGTCGCGCACGGGCAGATGCCCGAGGACCGGCTGGAACGCACCGTGCAGGGCTTCTGGAACCGCGAATACGACATCCTGGTTTGCACCACGATCGTGGAGACCGGCCTGGACATCTCCAACGCCAACACGCTGATCGTCGAGCGGGCCGACACGTTCGGGCTGTCGCAGCTGCACCAGCTGCGCGGCCGGGTGGGGCGCAGCCGCGAGCGCGGTTACGCCTACTTCCTGTATCCGCCGCACGCGCCGCTGACCGAGACGGCCTACGACCGGCTGGCGACCATCGCCCAGAACAACGAGCTGGGCGCCGGCATGGCGGTCGCGCTGAAGGACCTCGAGATCCGCGGGGCGGGCAACGTGCTGGGCGTCGAGCAGTCCGGGCACGTCGCCGGGGTGGGGTTCGACCTGTACGTGCGGCTGGTGGGCGAGGCCGTGGAGGCGTACCGGGCGGCCGCCGACGGCCAGACGGTGACCACCGCCGAGGAGCCCAAGGACGTGCGGATCGACCTGCCGGTGGACGCCCACCTGCCGCCGGACTACATCGCCAGCGACCGGCTGCGGCTGGAGGCCTACCGGCGGCTGGCCGCGGCCTCGGACGACGAGGCCGTCGGCGCCGTCGTGGAGGAGCTCGTCGACCGCTACGGCGCGCTGCCCGAGCCGGCCCTGCGGCTGGTGGCGGTCGCGCGGTTGCGGCTGCTGTGCCGGGCCGCCGGCATCACCGAGGTGTCCGCGCCGTCCGCGGCAACCGTGCGGCTGTCGCCGATCACGCTGCCCGATTCGGCCCAGGTGCGGCTCAAGCGGATGTATCCGGCGGCGGGCTACCGCGCCACCACCTCCACCGTGCAGGTGCCGATCCCGCGGGCCGGCGGCGTCGGCGCGGCGCGCATCCGGGACGTCGAGTTGGTGCAGATGGTGGCCGATCTGGTCACCGCACTGCAGGGAAAACCACAGATAGACATTGGTATAACGGGGTCACCGGCACCGACGAGCGGGGAGGAGCGGCGCGCGTGACGATCGTCGTCCTGTTCGACCCGCGCCGCCCGTCGCTGGTACCCGTGGAGGCCATCGAACACCTCGGCGGGGAGGTCCAGTACACCGAGGAAATGCCCGTCGCGGTGCCGTGGTCGCTGCCCGCGGCGCGCCCGGTGCACTCCGGCGACCCCGACCATCCGGCGCCGGTGCTGCTGTCGTCGGACCCCGAACATCCCGCGGTCACCGCCCGGCTCGCGGCCGGCGCCCGGTTGATCTCCGCGCCGGAGACGCCTCGCGGCGAACGACTGGTCGACGTGGTCGCGATGATGGACAAACTGCGCACCGCCGGCCCGTGGGAGAGCGAACAAACCCACGACTCGCTGCGCAGGTTCCTGCTCGAGGAGACGTACGAGGTGCTGGACGCGGTCCGCAGCGGCAACGCCGAGGCGCTGCGTGAGGAACTCGGCGACGTGTTGCTGCAGGTCCTCTTCCACGCCCGCATCGCCGAGGACGCCCCGCAGCTTCCCTTCACCATCGACGACGTCGCCGTCACGCTGATGCGCAAGCTGGGCAATCGGGTGCCAGGTGTGCTTGCGGGTCAAACCATTTCGCTCGAAGAGCAGCTGGCGCAATGGGAGGAGCGCAAGGCGGCCGAAAAGCCGCGCAAGTCGGTGATGGACGACGTGCACACCGGCCAACCGGCGTTGGCGTTGGCGCAGAAGGTGATTCAGCGTGCCGAGAAGGCGGGCCTGCCGGCCGACCTCGTCCCCGCCGACATCACGTCCGTCTCCGTGTCCGCCGACGGCGACGCCGAAGGCGCGCTGCGCGCGGCGGTTCTTCAGTTCGTGGACACCGTCCGCGGGGTGGAGCGGGCGATCGCCGCGACCCGCCGCGGCGACGGCGTCCCGGAGGAGCTCGACGCGGCCCCGCTCGGAGAGGTCACCGAGGACGAGTGGCGGGCGCACTGGCCCAAAGACGAGCCCGCCGCCGACGCCACGGCCGAAGCCGACTGACCAACGCAACCGGACAACACCGAAACCCATGGGACGATGGTTAGGCGGAAGTTGGCGCAGGGGATTTGAGGGAGCTTTAACCAGCATGGTGTCGCCGAGGCGTTGGTTGCGCGCGGCCGCCGTGATCGGCGCGACCGCGATGCTGCTGGCCTCCAGCTGCACCTGGCAGCTCAGCCTGTTCATTCCCGAGGGCGTCCCGCCGCCGGCCGGGGCGCCCGTGCCGCCGGTGGACACGCACGCCAGCGGGCGGCCCGCGGATCAGCTGCGGGCGTGGGCCGAACAGCGCTCGGCGACTTTGGAGATCCCCGTGATCGCGCTGGAGGCCTACGCGTACGCCGCCCGGGTCGCCCAGGTCGAAAACCCGAAGTGCCACATCGCGTGGACCACGCTGGCGGGCATCGGGCAGGTCGAGAGCCACCACGGCACCTACCGCGGCGCGCGGCTGGCGCCCAACGGCGATGTCAGCCCCCCGATCCGCGGCGTCCGCCTGGACGGCAGCGGCGGCACGCTGCGCATCGTCGACAGCGAGGAAGAGGTGGCCGACGACGACGGGGTGGTGCGGGCCATGGGGCCCATGCAGTTCATCCCCGAGACCTGGCGGCTCTACGGCGTCGACGCCCACAACGACGGCCGCGTCAGCCCGGACAACATCGACGACGCGGCGCTCGCGGCGGCCGGTTACCTGTGTTGGCGCGGAAAGGATCTGGCAACGCCCCGCGGCTGGATCACCGCGCTGCGGGCCTACAACAACTCCGGCGTCTACGCGCGCGCGGTGCGCGACTGGGCGACCGCCTACGCGGCGGGTCACCCGCTGTAGCAGGATGTATCAGGCTTTACGCTATCGGCGGCGAGGCCGGCACCAGCTACGAACACAAGGAGAAACCCAGTGCCGATTATCGAGCAGGTCGGGGCCCGCGAAATCCTCGATTCCCGCGGCAACCCGACGGTCGAGGTCGAGATCGCCCTGATCGACGGCACGTTTGCCCGCGCGGCCGTGCCGTCCGGCGCGTCGACCGGCGAGCACGAGGCCGTCGAGTTGCGCGACGGCGGTGAGCGTTACGGCGGCAAAGGCGTGCGCAAGGCCGTCGAGGCCGTCCTGGACGAGATCGGCCCGGCGGTGATCGGGCTCAACGCCGACGACCAGCGGTTGGTGGATCAGGCGCTGGTCGACCTCGACGGCACCCCCGACAAGTCCCGGCTGGGCGGCAACGCGATCCTGGGCGTGTCGCTGGCCGTCGCGAAGGCGGCCGCCGATTCCGCCGAGCTGCCGCTGTTCCGCTACATCGGCGGCCCGAACGCGCACATCCTGCCGGTGCCGATGATGAACATCCTCAACGGCGGCGCGCACGCCGACACCGCCGTCGACATCCAGGAGTTCATGGTGGCGCCGATCGGCGCCCCGAGCTTCGGCGAGGCGCTGCGCTGGGGCGCCGAGGTGTACCACTCGCTCAAGTCCGTGCTGAAGAAGGAGGGCCTGAGCACCGGGCTGGGGGACGAGGGCGGCTTCGCGCCCGACGTGGCCGGCACCACCGCGGCGCTGGACCTGATCGGCCGGGCCATCGAGTCGGCCGGTTTCAAGCTGGGCGTCGACGTGGCGCTGGCGCTGGACGCGGCGGCCACCGAGTTCTACACCGACGGCACCGGATACGCCTTCGAGGGCAACACCCGCAGCGCCGAGCAGATGGCCGAGTTCTACGGCGGGCTGCTCGACTCCTATCCGCTGGTGTCCATCGAAGACCCACTGTCCGAAGACGATTGGGACGGCTGGGCGGCCCTGACGGCGTCGATCGGGGACCGCGTGCAGATCGTCGGCGACGACATCTTCGTCACCAATCCCGAGCGCCTCGAGGAAGGTATCGAGAAGGGCGTCGCAAATGCGTTGCTGGTCAAGGTGAATCAAATCGGCACGCTCACCGAGACGCTCGACGCCGTAGCGCTGGCCCACCACAGCGGCTACCGCACGATGATGAGCCACCGCAGCGGCGAGACCGAGGACACCACGATCGCCGACCTGGCCGTGGCGGTCGGCAGCGGGCAGATCAAGACCGGCGCGCCCGCCCGCAGCGAGCGCGTCGCCAAGTACAACCAGCTGCTGCGGATCGAGGAGGCGCTGGGCGACGCCGCCCGATACGCCGGCGATCTGGCCTTCCCGCGCTACGCGCCGGAGGCCAAATAGCTTGCCCGGCAAGCCGGATCCGAAACGGCGCTCCCCGGCATCGCGCCCGGGGAAGGCCGGGGATCCGGTTCGGCGCCGCCGCACCGCGAAGCCGTCATCCAAGCCGTCCCAAACCGCGAAGCAGGCCAGCCCGCGTTCGGTCTACGAGCATGTGGTCGAGCCCATCAAGCGCCAGGTCGCCGAGTCCGTCGAGCAACGGTCCGAGCAGCGGCTCGGCTTCACGGCGCGGCGCGCGGCGGTGCTCGCCGCGGTCGTGTGCGTGCTGACCCTGACCATCGCCGGCCCGGTGCGCACCTACTTCGCCCAGCGCACCGAGATGAATCAGCTGACGGCAAGCGAAGCCGCGCTGCGCCGTCAGATCGCCGACCTCGAGCAGAGAAAGGCCAAACTCGGGGACCCGGCCTACATCGCGGCGCAGGCCCGCGAGCGGCTCGGGTTCGTGAAACCGGGTGACATCCCCTTCCAGGTTCAGCTTCCGCCGACGGCGGCTCCGTCCGAGCCCGGGGCCCAGGCGGCGAAACCCGCGAGCAGCGATCCCTGGTACACGTCGCTGTGGCACACCATCGCCGACGCGCCGCACCTGCCGCCCGCCAACGTGCCCCCGCCCGAACCCAACCCCACGACGCCCGGTGGTTGATCGTGGCGACCTCGAGGCCGTGGCGCGTCAGCTCGGGCGGGAGCCGCGCGGCGTACTCGAGGTCGCCTATCGCTGCCCCAACGGTGAGCCCGGCGTGGTGAAGACCGCGCCGAAACTTCCTGACGGAACGCCCTTTCCGACGTTGTACTACCTGACCCATCCGGTGCTGACCGCGGCCGCGAGCCGGCTGGAGACGACGGGATTGATGCGCGAGATGTCCGAACGGCTGCGCCAGGACCCGGAATTGGCGGCCGCGTACCGACGGGCCCACGAGTCATATCTGGCCGAGCGTGACGCGATCGAGCCGCTGGGGACGACGTTCTCCGGCGGCGGAATGCCGGACCGGGTGAAATGTTTGCATGTGTTGATCGCGCACTCGCTGGCCAAGGGGCCCGGCTGCAACCCGCTCGGCGACGAGGCGCTGGCGATCCTGGCGCCCGAGCCCGCGATGGCCGGCATCCTGGTGGCGGGGCGATGGTGAGCAGGTTCGCCGGAATCGACTGTGGCACCAACTCGATCCGGTTGTTGATCGCCGACATGCGCGACGGCGGGCTGCGCGACGTGCACCGGGAGACGCGGATCGTGCGGCTGGGCCAGGGTGTCGATGCCACGGGTCAGTTCGCGCCGGAGGCGATCGCGCGGACCCGCGACGCGCTGGCCGACTACGCCGCCCTGCTGCGTCGGCACCGGGTCGAGCGGGTGCGGATGGTGGCCACGTCGGCCGCTCGCGACGTCGCGAATCGTGATGACTTCTTTGCGATGACGGCCGAGGTGCTGGGCGCCGTCGTGCCCGGCGCGGTGGCGGAGGTGATCAGCGGCGCCGAAGAGGCCGCCCTGTCGTTCCGCGGCGCGGTCGGTGAATTGGACCCTGCCACGGGTCCTTTTGTCGTCGTCGACCTGGGCGGGGGCTCCACCGAGATCGTGCTCGGCGGGGACGCCGTGGTGGCGAGCTACTCGGCCGACATCGGTTGCGTCCGGCTGACCGAGCGCTGTTTGCATTCCGACCCGCCGACACCCGAGGAGGTGGCGGCGGCCCGCGCCGTGGTGCGCGAGCGCCTCGACGTCGCGCTGGGGGTGGTGCCCGTTCAGGGGGCGCGGACCTGGGTCGGGCTGGCCGGGACGATGACCACGCTGTCCGCGCTGGCCCACAACATGACGACGTATGACTCTGCGGCCATTCACCTTTCGCGCGTTCCCGGCGGTGACCTGCTGGCGGTGTGCGAGCGGCTGATTGCCATGCCGCGCGCCGAGCGCGCCGCGTTGCCGCCCATGCACGAGGGACGCGCCGACGTGATCGGCGGGGGCGCGATCGTGGTCGAGGAGTTGGCGCGCGAGTTGCGTGCCCGTGCCGGGATCGACGAGTTGATCGTCAGCGAGCACGACATCCTGGACGGCATCGTGCTGTCGATCGCGGGGTGAGTCACAGGGGCCACTTGCGTCCCTAGCCGGGGGATTCGACTGTTTGCCCGCCTCATAGCGACATCGGCCGGATGCGATCGGGTTGAGTCACAGGGGCCACTTGCGTCCCTGGCCGGGGGATTCGACTGTTTGCCCGCCTCATAGCGACTTTCGGGGAGGTGTCAGACCGGCGTGCGAAGGTACGGCGATGAAGCTGCAAGGAATCGAACTGCGTTACGTGCTGACCACGTATCTCGCCCACAATGGTCGAGCGACGATCGGCGAAATGATCGAAGCCCTTACCCGGCAGGGATTTCAGGTCAACGGCAGGGCATCAAAAGTCATCTCGGACGCCTTGCGTTGGGAGATCGCCCGAGACCGCGTCCGTCGCGTCGGTTGGGGACAGTACGGGCCCGGGCCCATCCCGCGGTCCACCGAATACCGTATCCACCAGCGCGTGCTGGCTCTGCGGGAGGCGGCAAAATTGTCGCTGTGAGGCGGGCAAACAGTCGCATCCTCCGGGGCGGAGGCGCAAGTGACGGATGTGACCACGGCCCGCCAGCGCCGCGAGCCCGAAAGTCGCGGCCCCGACACCGCACGAACTCACGCCTCGAAGCGATACCCCATGCCCGACTCGGTCAGCAAGTGCTTGGGCTGCGACGGATCATCCTCAAGCTTGCGCCGTAGCTGGGCCAAATACACTCGCAGATAATGTGTTTCGGTGGCATAGGCCGGTCCCCACACCTCTTTGAGCAGCTCCTCGCGCCCCACCAGCTTGCCCCGGTTGCGCACCAGCACCTCGAGCATTCCCCACTCGGTGGGGGTGAGGTGGACTTCGGCGCCGTTCTTGGTGACCTTCTTGGCGGCCAGATCGACGGTGAAGGCGTCCGTCTCGATCACCGGCTGCTCCAGCTCGGATGCCGCGGTATTGCGGCGGATCGCCGCCCGCAGCCGGGCCAGAAACTCGTCCATGCCAAAGGGTTTCGTGACGTAGTCGTCCGCCCCCGCGTCGAGGGCCTCGACCTTGTCCGACGAATCCGTGCGCGCCGAAAGCACGATCACCGGGGCGGTGAGCCAGCCCCGCAGGCCGGCCAGCACATCGATGCCGGAGATATCGGGCAAACCCAGGTCGAGAATCACCACGTCGGGCTTGTGCTCGGCGGCGGCGCGCAGCGCGCCGGCACCGGTCGACGCGGTGATCACCTCGTAGCCCCGCACCGACAGATTGATGCGCAGCGCGCGCAAAATCTGCGGCTCGTCGTCGATCACCAACACGCGCGTCATTGCGCACCAATCGGTTCCGGCGCCGCCAATTCCACCATCACGGTGAGCCCGCCGCCCGGGGTGTCCCCGGCCGCGATGGTGCCGCCCATGGCTTCGACGAAGCCGCGCGCTACCGACATGCCCAGCCCCACCCCCGTGGTGTTGTCGTGATCACCGAGGCGCTGGAACGCCTCGAAGATCTGCTCCTCGGTCCCGTGCGGGATGCCGGGCCCCTCGTCGATGACGTTGATCAGCACCCGGTCACCCACCCGCCCCGCGTTGACCCTTACCACGCAGTTGGGCGCGTACCGCAGCGCGTTGTCGATCAGGTTGGCAAGGACCCGTTCCAGGAGACCGGCATCGGCCAGCACCACGGCGTCGCCGACGTCCACCTTCACCCGGTCGATGGCGGACCGATAGAAACCGGTGGCGCCCTTGCCGATACTGATCAGCGCGCGTTGCACCGTTTCCTCGAGATACACCCGGCGCAGGTCCGGGCGCACCACGCCGGCGGCCAGGCGCGACGAATCGAGCAGGTTTCCCACCAGCGCGGTCAGCTGATCGATCGACTCCTCGATGGTCGCCAGCAGTTCGGCGGTGTCCTCGGGGGAGAACGCGACGTCCTCGGCGCGCAGGCTGGACACCGCGACCTTGGCCGCCGCGAGCGGCGTCCGCAAGTCGTGGCTGACCGCCGACAGCAGGGAGCGCCGCAGCTCGTCGGCGCGCACGATCGCCTCGGCCCGGCTGGCTTCCTCGGCCAGCTCGCGCTGCCGGACCAGGCCCGCGGCCTGCTTGGCCACCGCGCCCAGCACCCGCCGATCGCGGGCCGAAAGCTTCCTGCCGGCCAGCAGCATCCAGAATTCGTCGTCGCCGACCTCGATCGCGGTGTCGGCGGAATCGACGGTGACACAAGGGTCCCGGCCGACGCAGGCGACGACGTCGCCCTTCTTGCCGTCGGCGCGCTCCTCCTCGCTGGGTTCGCGCAGCATGCTGACCGCGCGCTGGGAGTAGGTCTCGCGCACCCGCTCCAGCAATGTCTCGAGATCGGCCCCGCGCAGCACCGAGCCCGCGAACAGGGTCAACAGCTCGGCCTCCTGCGAGGCGCGCCGGGCCTCGCGGGTGCGCTTGGCCGCGCCGTCGACCAGGACGGCGACCGCGACGGCGATCAGCAGCAGTACGAGTTCGGTGACGGCCGCATCGGGTTCGGCGATGGTGAAGGTGTGCCGGGGCGCGGTCAGGAAATAATTCAGCAGCAGGCTGGACAGCACCGCCGAAACCACCGCCGGCGCAACGCCTCCCAGCAGTCCGACCAGCAGCACGCCGACGAAGAACAGGGCGCTGTCGCCGCTGGTGCCCAGATACGGGTCAAGCGCCGTGACGATCACCGCGCAGATGGCCGACGGCACGATGAAGGCCGCCAGCCACGACGCCACCCGCCGCTCGCCGGCCGCCAGCGACGCCGCGCGAAAGCCGCGTTTGGATTCCTCGTGCGTGACCAGGTGCACGTCGATCTTGCCGGACAGCTCGACGATCCGCGCGCCGATGCCCTCCTCGAAGACCCGCGCCCATCGCGATCGCCGCGAGGTGCCGATCACCAGCTGCGTGGCGTTCATCTCGCGGGCGAAATCGAGTAGGGCCGTGGGCACGTCGTCGCCGACCACGGTGTGCAGCGAGGCGTCCAGGCTGCTGGCCAGTTCGCGGATCTTGGCCATCCGTGTCTCCGACAGTCCGGCCAATCCGTCGCCGCGGATGACGTGCACCACCATCAGCTCGGCGCTGGACTTCGACGCGATCCGGGATGCCCGCCGTACCAGCGTCTCGGACTCCGGGCCCCCGGTGACGGCGACCACCACCCGCTCGCGGGCCTCCCATATCTCGGTGATCTTGTTCTCGGCGCGGTATTTGGCCAGCGCGGTGTCGACCTGGTCGGCGAGCCAGAGTAGCGCCAGTTCCCTTAGCGCGGTGAGGTTTCCGCGGCGGAAGTAGTTGCTCAGCGCGGCGTCGATGCGCTCGGGGGCGTACACGTTTCCGTGGGACAGCCTGCGGCGCAACGCCTCCGGAGTGATGTCGATGAGCTCGACCTGCGACGCCTGCCGGACGATGGAATCCGGGATGGTCTCTTTCTGCTCGATGCCGGTGATCGCAGCGACGACGTCGTTGAGGCTTTCCAGGTGCTGGACGTTGACGGTGGAAATCACGGTGATTCCCGCGTCGAGCAGTTCCTCGACGTCCTGCCAGCGCTTGGCGTTCTTGCTGCCCGGCGTGTTGGTGTGGGCGAGCTCGTCGACGAGGACCACCTGCGGTTTGCGGGCGAGCACGGCCGGCACGTCAAGTTCGGCGAAGGTGCTGCCGCGGTATTCGATGAAGCGCGGCGGGACGAACTCGATGCCCTCAAGCAGCTCAGCGGTTTTCGCCCTGCCGTGGGTCTCGATCACGCCGGCCACCAAGTCCGTGCCGCGCTCCAGGCGACGATGTGCCTCGCCGAGCATCGCGTACGTCTTGCCAACCCCGGGGGCCGCGCCGAGGTAAATCCGCAGCTCGCCGCGCTTGGGGCGGTGGTCAACGGCACTCACGTCAACCATCATCCCCCTATCGCGCTAGCTCGAGACCGGATATTTGTGATCGAGTTGCAGGTTGAGTTGCAACACGTTGACGCACGGTTCACCGAAAAAGCCGAGTGTGCGGCCGCTTCGATTCTGCGCCAACACCTCCCGGATCTCCTCGACGCCGACATGGCGGGCCTTGGCCACCCTCGCCACTTGGAGGTCGGCGTAGGCCGGCGAGATGTTCGGGTCCAGCCCGCTGCCGCTGGTGGTGACGGCGTCGGCGGGCACGGCCGGATTGGCCGGCGCGGCGCCGCGGATCGGCACGATCTGCCCCGTCGAATAGTCCTCGCCATCCTTGGCGCACTCGACCCGCGCCCCCTGATAGAGGCTCAAGAACGGCGCCGGCGTCGTCTGGCACGGTTCATTCACGCTGACCACCCGGGTGGGGTGGACGACGTTTCCGCGGGAGTCGCGGGGCCCGATCACCGACAGCACCGCGCCCACGCCGCCGCCCGTGCAGAACGGTCGCGACCCGTCCACGCCTTCCAGCCGCCCCACCGCGGCACTGCGCGTGCACACCTGCGTGAGCAGGCTCGGCTTGCCCGCCGTATCGACAATGCTTTCCGGCCCGAGGTTGCTCGCGCCCGACGACAGCGGGTCGTAACCGGAACCGGCCGCCGAGGGGCGGCTCTGGAAGTACTGGGGCAGCGGGTTGCCGCTGGAGTCGGTGAACAACTGCCCGATCAGCCGGCTGCCGATTCCCTTGCCGTTCGCGGTCAGAATCGACCCGTCGGCCTTATCGTGCAGTCCCGGAACTTGCGCGACCAGCCAGACCAGCAGCGGGTAGGCGACGCCGGTGATGACGGTGAGCACCAGCAGCGCGCGAAACGCCGCCCAGTGCATGCGGAAGAAGTTCGAGAAGCTCATGTCAGGACATCCCCGGGACGAATTGGATGATCAGGTCGATCAACTTGATTCCGACGAACGGGGCGACGATGCCGCCGAGGCCATAGATGTAGAGGTTGCGGCTCAACAGCTTTGACGCGCTGCTCGGCGTGTAGCGCACCCCTCGTAGCGACAACGGGATCAGCGCGACGATCACGGCCGCGTTGAATATCACCGCCGACAGGATCGCCGACTGCGGGCTGTGCAGCCGCATGATATTCAGCGTGTCCAGCCCGGGGAACAGGGCGACGAACATCGCCGGGATGATCGCGAAATACTTCGCGATGTCGTTGGCGATCGAGAAGGTGGTCAGCGCGCCGCGGGTGATGAGCAGCTGCTTGCCGATCTCGACGATCTCGATGAGCTTGGTGGGGTCGGAGTCGAGGTCGACCATGTTGCCCGCCTCTTTGGCGGCCGAGGTGCCGGTGTTCATGGCCACGCCCACGTCGGCCTGAGCCAGCGCCGGCGCGTCATTGGTGCCGTCGCCGGTCATCGCAACCAACTTGCCGCCCTCCTGCTCGCGCTTGATCAGCGCGAGTTTGTCCTCGGGTGTGGCCTCGGCGAGGAAGTCGTCGACGCCGGCCTCATCGGCAATCGCCCTGGCGGTCAACGGGTTATCGCCGGTGATCATCACCGTGCGGATGCCCATCTTGCGCATCTCGTCGAACCGGTCCCGCATGCCCTGCTTGACGACGTCCTTGAGGTGGATGACGCCCAGCACCGAGGCGTCGCCGCCGCGGCTTTCCCCGACCACCAGCGGGGTGCCGCCGCCGGCGGAGATGCCGTCGACGACCTCGCCGAGCTGTTGTGGCACCTTGCCGCCTTGCTCGCGCACCCATTCGGCGACGGAGCTGGCCGCACCCTTGCGCAGCTGATGGCCGTCGAGGTCCACACCGGACATCCGGGTGGTGGCCGAGAAGCTCACCCATTGGGCTTGCGAGAGTTCGCCGGGCGTGCGGGCGCGAAGACCGAAGTGCTGCTTGGCGTATACGACGATCGAGCGCCCCTCCGGGGTTTCGTCGGCGAGGCTGGACAGCTGTGCCGCGTCGGCCAGCTGCTCGTTGGTGACGCCGTCGAGCGGAACGAAGGCGGCGGCCTGCCGGTTGCCCAGGGTGATCGTGCCCGTCTTGTCCAGCAGCAGCGTGTTGACGTCGCCGGCGGCCTCGACCGCGCGTCCGGACATGGCCAGCACGTTGCGCTGCACCAGGCGATCCATGCCGGCGATGCCGATGGCCGACAGCAGCGCACCGATCGTCGTCGGGATCAGGCACACCAGCAGCGACACCATCACGATCCCGGTGACACCGTTTGCGTTGAGCGCCTGGGTATCCGGGACGCCCGGGTTGTTCATCTTGGAATAGATCGCCAGCGGCTGCAGGGTGGCGACGGCGAAGACGAAGATGATCGTCAGCGCGGCCAGCAGGATGTTGAGCGCGATCTCGTTGGGGGTCTTCTGCCGGTTGGCGCCCTCGACCAAGGCGATCATCCGGTCGATGAAGCTCTCCCCGGGCCGCTGGGTGACCTGCACGACGATCCGGTCGCTCAGCACGGTGGTGCCGCCGGTGACCGCGGAGCGGTCGCCGCCGGACTCGCGGATCACCGGCGCCGACTCTC
This sequence comes from Mycobacterium sp. UM_11, assembly GCF_001414075.1. NCBI lineage: Bacteria > Bacillati > Actinomycetota > Actinomycetes > Mycobacteriales > Mycobacteriaceae > Mycobacterium > Mycobacterium sp. UM_11. The sequence continues at coordinate 35,960 of NZ_LATC01000042.1, forward strand.
CGGTGATGGCCGATTCGTCCACGGAGGCAATGCCTTCGACGACGTCGCCGTCACCAGGTATCACCTGTCCGGCCTCGACGACGACGATGTCGCCCTGCTGCAGCAGCGGCGCGGCGACCTCCTCCTCGACGCCGGGGCTGCCGGGCGCCCAGTCCTTGAGCCGTCGCGCCATCGTGTGACTCTTTGCCCGGCGCAGGGTTTCGGCCTGGGCCTTGCCGCGCCCTTCCGCCACCGCCTCGGCGAGGTTGGCGAAAAGGACGGTGAGCCATAGCCATATCACGGTCAACCAGGCGAACCAGGTCGGATCGATGATGGCGAGCACGGTGCTCCAAGTGGCGCCGATCTCCACGATGAACATCACCGGGTTGCGCCACAGCGAGCGGGGGTCGAGTTTGCGCAGCGCGTCCGGCGTCGAGCGCCAGAGCATCTTCGGATCGAGCAAGCCCCCTTGCACCCGTTTGGTATTCGCCGAGCCGGCGGGTTGCGCCTGCTCGGTCGGGTCGACGGTGGTCGCGGCCATCAGTGGATTCCTTCGGCGAGAGGTCCGAGCGCCAGCATGGGCAGGAAGGTGAGCGCGACGAGAATCAGGGTCACGCCCGCGACCATTCCCACGAATTGGGGTCGGTGCGTGGGCAGCGTGCCCACCGATTCCGGTGTCTGGCCCTGCTTGGCCAGCGAGCCCGCCAGGGCGAGCACCAAGACGATCGGCAGGAACCTGCCGAACACCATGGCCAACCCGAGGGCGGTGTTGTACCAGTCGGTGTTGACGCTGATTCCGGCGAATGCCGACCCGTTGTTGTTGGCCGCGGAGGTGAACGCGTACAGCACCTCCGACAGCCCGTGCGGGCCGCCGTTCAGCATGCCGGCGCGTTCACCCGGCAGCGCCATCGCGATCGCGGTGCCGGTCAGCACGATCAACGGCGTCACCAGGAAATAGCTTGCGGCGAGCTTGATTTCGCGTGGGGTGATCTTCTTGCCGAGATACTCCGGGGTGCGCCCGACCATGAGCCCCGCGACGAACACGGTGATCACCGCCAGGATCAGCATGCCGTACAGACCGGAGCCGGTGCCGCCCGGCGCGACCTCGCCGAGCTGCATGTTGAACAGGGCCATCATGCCGCCGAGACTGGTGTAGGAGTCGTGGAACGAGTCGACGGCGCCGGTGGAGGTTAGCGTCGTCGAGTCGGCGAACACCGCGGAGTTGGCGACGCCGAACCGCTGCTCGACCCCCTCCATCGCCGACCCGACCGCGGTGGGCACCGTGCCGTGGTGCTGCAGTTGGAACCACATCATGAAGGTCACGCTGATCGCATACAGCGAAGCCATCACCGACGCGATCGCGTAACCCTGCTTGGTGTTGCCCACCATGCGCCCGAACGTGCGGGGCAGCGAGAAGCTGATCACCAGCAACAGGAAGATCTCCAACCAGTTGGTCCACCGGGTCGGGTTCTCGAACGGGTGCGCGGAGTTCGCGTTGTAGAACCCGCCGCCGTTGGTGCCCAGCTCCTTGATGACTTCCTGGCTGGCGACGGGGCCGCCGGTGATCGTCTGGTGTGCCCCGTTGAGGGTGGTGACGACCTGGTCGTTCAGGTGGAAGTTCTGGATAACCCCGCCCGCGATCAGCACGATGGCGCCCAGGATCGCGATCGGCAGAAGGATGCGCAGTGTTCCGCGCACCAAATCGACCCAGAAGTTCCCCAGGTCGCCTGTGCGCGTGCGGGCGAAGCCGCGCACCAGCGCGATCGCCACGGCCATGCCGACGGCCGCCGAGACGAAGTTCTGCACGGCCAGCCCCGCCATCTGGACGAGATGGCCCTGGGTCGACTCACCGGAGTAGGCCTGCCAGTTGGTGTTGGTGACGAAGCTGATCGCGGTGTTCCAGGCCAGCCCGGGGGTCATCTGGGTGGCGGGATCGTGCAGATGCAATGGCAACTTGCCCTGCAGGAGCTGGAAGAAGAACAGGAACAGGATGCTGACCGAGGAGAACGCCAACACGCTGCGCGCGTAGGCGCCCCAGCTCTGTTCCGAGCGCGCGTCGACCCCGATCAGCCGATAGATGGCCCGCTCGACGGGGCCATCCTTTGGCGACGTGTAGACCCGATACATGTAGTCGCCCAACGGCACATGCACCGCCACCAGCGCCACGACGAGGAGGCCGAGAAAGAGCAGACCCGCCGTCGTCGCGCCCATCAGAACCGCTCCGGGAACAGCAGAGCGCACGCGAGAAACAGCGCGAGCATGACGGAAAGCACCAGGCCGACGATGTTTTCGTAGCTCACAGCCGCTCGACCAACTTCTGCACCCAGCCCAGTGCGGCGAACACGACAACCGTCAACACGACGAACGCCACTACGCCCATTCCGAGCCCACCTTGTCTCCGTTCAGCGCAACCACGCGCATACGAAAGGGCCTCGTCGAGGCCGCCACGGCGCCGTCTCTCGAGGCGATATCAGCTTGAAATTAGCTGGCGCCCCTGGGCTAGGGCCTTTGGTTGACACTTCCCTAACGGCGTCGCGGTTCACCTTTACGGTTTCTTAACACCCGCCGGCACGCGCACCGCGCGGCTATCCGGCGTCGGCGCCCGGGCCGTCGATCATCGGGATCCGGACCCGGAAAACCGTTCTGCCCTCGGTGGATTCGGCGGTGACGGAGCCGTGGTGGGCCTTGACGATGGAACTGACGATCGCCAGGCCGAGCCCGGTGCCGGTGCCGTTGAGTCTCGAGTTGTCCGCCCGGGCGAACCGTTCGAACAAGCGGGGGAGAAGCTCGGGGTCGATGCCCGGTCCGTCGTCGGTGACGGTCAGTTCGACGCACGGCGCGTCGGGCCCGTCGCGGTGGCAGGTGATCCCGGTCGTGACCGTGACCCCGGGCGGGTTGTGCACCCGGGCGTTGTTGAGCAGGTTGCTCACCAGCTGGTGCAGCCGCGCGTGATCCCCGCGGACCCACACCGGTTCGTCGGGCAGGTCCTTCACCCAATGGTGCGTCGGCGCGGCGACCGCCGCGTCGTTGACGGCGTTGACGACGAGCTCGGCGAGGTCGACGTCCTCGCTCTGCAGGTCTTGCCCTTCGCCCAGGCGGGACAGCAGCAGCAGCTCGTCGACCAGCAGCGTCATCCGCCGCGCTTCGGACTCGATGCGGGCCAGCGCGTACTCCGTGGTCGGCGGCAGCGCGGAGCTGTCCTGCCGGGTGAGTTCGGCGTATCCCTGAATCGCGGCCAGCGGTGTCCGCAGCTCGTGGCTGGCGTCGGTGATGAATTGCCGCATTCGCAGGTCGGATTCGGCGCGCTGCGCCAGCGCGCTATCGACGTTGTCCAGCAACCGGTTCAGGGTGTGGCCGACGATGCCGACCTCGTTCTGCTGGTTGGTGTCGCGGGGCCGCACCCGGACGCTGATCCGGTGGTCGTCGTCGGCGAGCGGCATGGCCGCGACTTCGGCCGCGGTGGCGGCCAGCCGGCGCAACGGGCGAAGCGTGTAGCCGACGACCCAAACGGTGAGCCCCGCGGTGACCGCCAGGGCCGCCGCGATGAGCAGGGTGGTGGTGAGCTGCTTGCGCGCGATGATCTGGTCGGCGAGGTTCAGCGACACCCCTGCAACCAGCACGTCGGGCCCGTCGGCGTGGCTGTCGAGCCGGTAGAACCCCAGGCTGCCCAGGTTTTCGGTCCGTGGCGGCCCGTCGGTCCACGACTGCGCTTCGATGGCGCGCACGACGTCGGCGGGCGCCGGTCGCGCCTCGGCTTCGGAGAAGACCGCCGAGCCGATGACGGTGCCGTTGTGCAGCACGACGATCAGGTTTCCCGGCGTTTGATCGGTGAACTGCAGCATCGCCTGGTCCAGTGGCTTGGCGCCCTCACCCGGATTGCGTTGACTGTCACGGTATTTGGTGTACGAGTGGCCCAACGCGTCCAACGAACCGGCAACGTCGGCGTCGCTCATCGACGTGACGTAACCGCGCAGGCTCAGCACGGAGACGATTCCCACCGTCATCAGCACCACGCTGACCACGGCCAGGACGCCCAACAACAACTGGCGGCGTAGCGAACGGGGTAGCCACCCCGGAAGGTCGCCGGACAAGGCGTCCCGGCGCCGGGTCATTCCGGTGGCCGCAACATGTACCCAACACCGCGAACGGTGTGAATCATCGGTTTCCGGCCGGAATCGATCTTCTTTCTCAGATAGGAGATGTAGAGATCCACGATGCTGGTGCGCCCGGCGAAGTCGTAGTTCCAGACGCGGTCGAGGATCTCGCTGCGGCTAAGCGCGCGCCGGGGATTGCGCATCAAAAAGCGCAGCAGCTCGAACTCGGTTGAGGAAAGCGATATCTGGGTGCCGTCGCGGGTGACGTCGCGGCTGGCGGTGTCGAGGCGCAAGTCGCCGACGCTGAGGGTTTCCGCGGCCGGCGGGGTCTGCTGACCGGAACGGCGCAACAACCCGCGCAGCCGGGCGACGAGCTCTTCGAGGCTGAACGGCTTGGTCATGTAGTCGTCCGCGCCCGCGGTCAGGCCGGTGACCCGGTCCATGACCGAGTCCCGCGCGGTCAGGAAGAGCGTCGGGGTGTACAGATCGGATTGGCGGACGCGCTCCAGAATCCGCAACCCGTCGACGTCGGGAAGCATGATGTCGAGCACGAGGACGTCGGGGCTGGTCTTCTCGAACTTGGCCATGGCCTCGCGCCCGTTGTGGGCGATGTCGACGACCCAGCCCTCGTAGTGCAGCGCCATCTTCACCAGGTTGGTCAGCGCCGGCTCGTCATCGACCAGCAGAACCCTGATCGGTGAGCCGTCGGCGCGGTAGATCCGGGGCAGCTGCCCGAGGATGGCCTGGCGGGGGCGCTGACCCCCCGCGTATCCCGACATTGCGGTCATGTCCCTACATTCTGGCAAGCCACAGATGTGACTGTCACGGACTTCATAGAGTTCTCAAATGTTGAGGGGCCGGGCGGGGTCGCAGCGGGGACGCTCGCTTACCGGTCGAATAAGCCGACCGGCCGACCCAAAGATATTGCGGGGCAGAGCTATTGGTTCAACGGCGAAGGGCCCGCACACCGTGGTGTGCGGGCCCTTCGAGTGAGGACGCGGATCAGGCCCAGCTGGACCCAACGGCGCTGTCGGTGCTGGCCATGTTGCTGCCGGCGCTCTGCACCTTCTGCCCGTGGGCGTTGGCCTGCTCG
>NZ_LATC01000043.1:0-40383 GCF_001414075.1 Mycobacterium sp. UM_11
GGAGATGTGTATAAGAGACAGCCGGAGCGGGGTCAGGAACCGAACAATCATGGCGTCACCTCGTTTGCTGGTCTATGCCTGTTAGACGTGGTGGACGCCGTCCCGGTTCAGCCTTCGGCGGCCAGCTGTCCGCCTTCGGCGGCCAGCTGTCCGCAGGCGGCACTGATCTCGCGCCCGCGGGTGTCCCGCACCGTGCACGAGACGCCCTGCGCCCGCACCCGCCGCACGAACTCCCGCTCCACCGGCTTGGGGCTGGCGTCCCACGCACTGCCCGGAGTCGGGTTGAGCGGAATCAGGTTCACGTGCACCAGCGGGCCGAGCGCCCGGTGCAGCCGTTTGCCCAGCGCATCGGCCCGCCACGGCTGGTCGTTGACGTCGCGGATCAACGCGTACTCCACCGAAACCCGGCGGCCCGTGACGTCGGCGTAGTAGCGGGCGGCGTCGAGCGCCTCGGCGATCTTCCACCGGTTGTTGACCGGCACGAGGGTGTCGCGCAGTTCGTCGTCGGGCGCGTGCAACGACAGCGCCAGCGTCACCCCGAGCCGTTCGTCGGCGAGTTTGCGGATTGCCGGCGCCAGGCCGACCGTCGAGACGGTGACCGAGCGGGCCGAGATGCCGAAGCCGTGCGGCGGCGGTTCGGTGATGCCCCGCACCGCGGCCAGCACCCGGGCGTAGTTGGCCAGCGGCTCCCCCATGCCCATGAACACGACGTTGGACAGCCGATCGCCGAAGTCGTCGCGCAGGGCGACCGCCGCGGACCGGACCTGCTCCAGGATCTCCGCGGTGGACAGGTTGCGGGTCAGGCCGCCCTGCCCGGTCGCGCAGAACGGGCAGGCCATGCCGCAGCCGGCCTGTGACGAGATGCACACGGTGTTGCGCTGCGGGTAGCGCATCAGCACCGACTCGAACGTCGTCCCATCGGTGCCGCGCCACAACGTCTTTCGGGTTTGTCCGGCGTCGCACGTCACCTCGGCGGCCGACGTCAGCAGGTGCGGGAACATCGCCTCGGCGATCCGGTCCCGCACGGCCGCCGGCAGGTCGGTCATCTCGCGCGGATCGGCGATCAGCCGGCCGTAGTACTGCTGCGCGAGCTGCTTGGCGCGGAAGGCGGGCAGGCCCAGCTCCGCGACGGCGGACGCGCGGCCGGCCGCGTCGAGGTCGGCCAGGTGCCGCGGCGGCCTGCTGGGGCGGGGTTCGGTGAAGACCAGTTGTTGGACCATGACCCGTCCAGTATCGGCCACCTCAGGGGCTGGCCGGAAAACCTAGGAAAGCAGCGTCAGGATGATCCACGCGGCGACCGCCGACGGGAGCACGCCGTCGAGCCGGTCCATCAGGCCGCCGTGGCCGGGCAGCAGCCGGCCCATGTCCTTGATGCCCAGGTCGCGCTTGATCTGCGACTCGACCAGATCGCCCAGCGTGCAGGTGAGGACCAGCACGACACCCAGCAGCGCGCCGATCCAGGGCGGTTTGCCCGCCAGGAGAGTCGCGGTCAGGATCGCCGCGGTGATGCCGAAGAAGAGCGAACCGGCGAACCCCTCCCAGGATTTCTTCGGGCTGATCGCCGGAACCATCGGGTGCTTGCCGAGCAGCACGCCCACCGCGTAGCCGCCCACGTCGGAGGCGACGACGGTGACCATCAGGCAGAAGACCCGGCCCGCGCCGTCCTGCGGGTAGACCAGCAGGACGCCGAACGAGGCGAACAGCGGCACCCAGGCGGCCAGGAACACGGTCGCGGAGGCGTCGCGCAGGTAGTTGGCCGACGGCGACCCGGCGAACGGCTCGGGCCGTTTGCGGTTGTCCTGCATGAACAGCCGCCAGACGTTGCAGACCACCACGGTGGCGCCGAAGCCGCCCAGGGCGCCGGCGGCGTGGTAGGGCCACGTCAGCCAGACGGTGGCCTGACCGCCGATCAGCAGCGGGATCAGCGGGATCACGTAGCCGGCCTCGCGCAGCCGCCGCACCACCTCGTGGGTCGCGACCGGAATGGCGATCGCGACGATGGCCACCCAGAAGCGCGGCGCGAACACCAGCGTCACGATGAGGACGCCGCCGATGCCCGTGCCCACGGCGATGGCGGCGCGCAGGTCGCGTCCCGCCCGGGACGTCTTCTTGGCCGGCGGCGACGTGGTTTCCTCAGCCTCACGCGCCGGCTCGTCGGGCGGGCTGGCTGCGCCGGTGGTTGCCACGGACCTGGGTGAACTCAGCTACTGGGGGCCGCTAGACCTCCAGCAGCTCGCCTTCTTTGTGCTTGACCAGGTCTTCGATCTGGGTGACGTACTGGTGCGTGGTCTTGTCGAGGTCTTTCTCCGCCCGACCGACCTCGTCCTCGCCCGCCTCGCCGTCCTTGCGGATGCGGTGCAGCTCCTCCATCGCCTTGCGGCGGATGTTGCGCACCGAAACCTTGGCGTCCTCGCCCTTGCCCTTGGCCTGCTTGACCAGCTCGCGGCGGCGTTCCTCGGTGAGCTGCGGCACGGCCACCCGGATCAGGGTGCCGTCGTTGGTGGGGTTGACGCCCAGATCGGAGTTGCGGATCGCCGTTTCGATGGCGCCCAGCTGGCTGGCCTCGTAGGGCTTGATGACGACGAGCCGCGCCTCGGGCACATTGATGCTGGCCAGCTGCGTGATGGGGGTGGTGGCGCCGTAGTAGTCGATGGCGATCCGGGAGAACATGCCCGGGTTGGCGCGGCCGGTCCGAATGGTTGACAAGTCGTCACGGGCCACCGCTACGGCCTTCTCCATTTTCTCTTCAGCGTCGAAGAGAGCCTCGTCAATCATTTGCGCCGCTCCTCCTCATCACTGCGTTCTGCATCGTCGCCAGCGCGCATTTCTTCGCTCTTCCCCTCAGGTGGTGACCAGTGTCCCGATTTTCTCACCGGCGACCGCGCGGGCGATATTGCCATTGGTCAGCAGGTTGAACACCAGGATCGGCATGCCATTGTCCATGCACAGACTGAACGCCGTGGCATCGGCCACTCGCAGCCCCCGGTCGATCACCTCGCGGTGACTGATCGCGGCGATCAGCTCGGCCTGCGGATTCACCCGCGGGTCCGCCGAGAACACCCCGTCCACCGCCTTGGCCATCAAGACCACCTCCGCGCCGATCTCAAGCGCCCGCTGCGCGGCCGTGGTGTCGGTGGAGAAGTACGGCAGCCCCATGCCGGCCCCGAAGATCACCACCCTGCCCTTCTCCAGGTGGCGAACCGCCCGCAGCGGTAGGTAGGGCTCGGCGACCTGCCCCATGGTGATCGCGGTCTGCACGCGCGTGACGATGCCTTCCTTTTCCAGAAAGTCCTGCAGCGCCAGGCTGTTCATCACGGTGCCGAGCATGCCCATGTAGTCCGAACGGGTGCGTTCCATGCCGCGCTGCTGCAGCTGCGCGCCCCGGAAGAAGTTGCCGCCACCGATGACGACCGCGACCTGAACACCGTCGCGGACCACCTCGGCGATCTGGCGGGCCACCCGTGCCACGACGTCGGGATCCAGCCCGACCTGGCCGCCGCCGAACATTTCGCCGCCCAGCTTCAGCAGGACCCTGGAGTACTTGGGCCGCGTGCGCGACTGCCCGGCAACTGATCCATTCTCCGGCGCCGTGGGCTCCCTGGACTCCGTCATCAGGCTCCTCGCATGAGAGTGCCATCCCGGCGTGAGCTCATCCGGAACGGCATTTCACATCCTGCCTCATCGCAGCACAACGCGGTGCCGGTGGGGTGCGTTATGCGCAGAGTTGGCGATGCTGGCGGCTTTTCGCGGCTATCGGCCCAGCTGACACCGGCGGCGGACGCCCGTCGGACCACGGATGTTTGAGCGACGGCCGACTGGGGGAATCCGCACCATCGCGGCGGGAATCTTCGGTCTTGAGAAACAAGGGCCGGCCTCGCCGTAGGACCGGACCGGCCGCGTGGCGGCCGGCGGATCGCTCAAAGTACGCCTACTAGGAGGAACTGATCCATGGCGGACAACAACTCGGGACCTGCTGAAGCCGTCAAGGGCGTCGTCGAGGACGTCAAGGGCAAGGCGAAGGAGGCCGTTGGCGCGGTGGCGGGTCGTGACGACCTCACCCGCGAGGGCCAGGCCCAGCAGGACAAGGCGGAGGCACAGCGCGACGCGGCGAAGAAGGAAGCCGAGGCCGAGGCGGCGCGAGGCGGCGCCGAGGCGGCTGAGCAGCGCCAGAAGGCCAATCAGTAGCTTGCTGGGAGGATGGGCTCGGTCTGTGCACACGGACCGGGCCCATCGACCTTTTTGGGGGGCTTGCATAGTTTCCCGACGAGCGGGTATTCAGCGCTGCGCTGGCAGAACCACAAGTTTCGGAGATGTCGTTTGGACGTGCTGTTGCTGACCGACGCGGACGACTTCGATCGCGTTCTGCCGCACCTGAATTCGTTCGCGCGGACCATGCGGCGCGCACCGCTCACCGATGACGGACACGGCCCGGCCAATTGCGGGGACGTGGCGATAGTCGACGCTCGTGGCGACGCCGCGGCGGCCCAGACCGCGTGCCGTCGCCTGACGACGGACGCACCCGCCACCGCGGTGGTGGCCCTGGTGGCACCGGCCGGCGAGGTGGCCGTCGGCGGGGACTGGACCGTCGACGATGTCGTGCCACCCGGCGCCGACGCGGACGAGCTGCAGGAGCGGCTGGGACGCGCGATCGCCCACCGGCGCAGCGCCGTGGACGGCAGCCTGAGATACGGGCCCTTGCTGTTGCACCCGACGAGTTTCACCGGGTCGCTTCAGGGCAAGGACCTGGGTCTGACGCTGACCGAGTTCAAGCTGCTGAGTTTCCTGGTGCAGCACGCCGGCCGGCCGTTCACCCGCACCCGCCTGATGCACGAGGCGTGGGGCTATGACTGCAACGGCCGGGTCCGTTCCGTCGACGTCCACGTCCGGCGCCTGCGCGCCAAGCTCGGTGCCGAGCATCAGTCGATGATCGGCACCGTCCGGGGCGTCGGTTACCAGGCGGCGACTCCCCCGCATCCGGAATGGATCGTCAGCGAGGCGGCGACGACGCCCACGGGGGCGACGACTCAGCCCGCGCCCGACCCGGGGTTGACGCCGGCGAGTTGATCTTCTTGTGGCAGTACACCTTTCAGCCGAACAGTGGGAAGGCGCGCTTGCGTGCGAGCGCGTCCATTCCATCCTGAATGGCGTCCTGGACCTCGTTGTACTTGCGGTCGATGTAGGACTCGTCATCCGCGCGCGCCGGATCGTGGTCGAGCTCCACGGGAGGCATGAACCGGGTCCTGATCTTGGCCGGTAGCGGCAGCTGCGGCAGCGCCGCCGGGGCGATCCCCCACGGCAGGGAAACCGCCAAGGGGAACACCTTGAGGCGAAGCAGGCGGTCCAGCTGTAGGGCTTTCGACAGCTTGTCGCCGCGGATCAGCACCGGCATGGCGTCGCCGCCGCCGACCGTGGCGATCGGCACGATCGGCACGCCGGCCCGAATGGCCATCTTCACGAAGCCTTTTCGGCCCGCCAGGTTGGCCTGGTCACGCTCGGTCCACGGGCGCAGCGAATCCACCTCCCCGCCGGGCCACAGCGCCACGTCCCGCCCTTCGGCCAAGGCGGTGGCGATCGCGTCGGGGGCGGCCGGCAGCACCCCCATCGAGCGGAAATACCGGCCGATCACCGGGATCGCCATCAACGCGTCGTGAGCGGTGCCGTGCAGCGGGCGTTCCTGCCCGAACCGCCGCCACCATTGCAGGCCGACGGTCCAGGCATCCCATACGAAGGGAGCGCCGGAGTGGATCCCGATCAGCAGCGCCGGCGGTTCCGGGATGTTCTCCCAGCCGTCGATTTCCATGCGAAACCAATAGTCCACCAGCACATTCCACAGATACTTCTGCCGCTGCAGGGTCTTCTCGTCCTGCCCGCTGAGGTCCCACCTGCCCGCGCGCTCGGCGACCCAGCCGCTGACCCCACCCCGCTGATCGCTGCGCTTCTCCTCCATGGTCGAACGCGCTCGCTCCGCGTTCCGTTGCGCCTGCTTGCGAACGTCGGCCGGCCTGTGATCGGGGTTACTCATAGCTGCCGGGTACCCGATTCGCGCCCACACGATGCAACACCCGGGCCCTTAAAAGCGGACCTCCCCGCGTCGCACGCGACGCGGGGAGCTTTTCCGCAAGCCGGATTAGGTGTGTGTCGGGCTGGGCGGAGCACCGGGCGCGGGGCTCGGGCTAGGGCTCGGGGCCCCCGGCGCAGCGGCGCTCGGCACGTTCGACGTCCACATCAGGATGTCCTGCAGTCCGTCGTTGTAGACGACGCCGTTCGGGGGCGCGCCGGTCACGTCGAAGTACAGCGTCCCGGTGGACTCGCTGCCCTGCGGGATGGGTGCGGGGTTGAGGCCGTTCGGCGCCCCCACCTTGTCGATCACGCGGTAGTTCTGGCCGTTGGGGCCGCGCGCGATGAAGTCGTTGACCATCGGGGTCACCAGCCCGCCGTCCGACCGGGCGGTGACGTCAGCCTGGTAGAGCGTTCCCTTGGGCGTGTACCCGGGGATGGCGACGTTGCTGGGCTGCAGGTTGCTCACCGTGTAGTTGGTGACCAGCGGCCCGTCGACGAGTTGCTCGCTGGTGCCGAAACCCTGGATGTTGGGCGGTGCGGCGGACGCCGTCGCCGCGGCGAAAACGCTTGCCACCGCGATACCCCCGGCAGCGGCAGCGGTCTTGACGGCCGTCTTGCTGACCTTCATTGCTCATTCCTTTCGTGTCGAACAATCGCCCCCCGTAAGGGCAATACGCACTAGGCGCCACATATCCATTAGCCGTCCGCTCTAAACATGTGCGTTCGCGTAAATTCGCAATTTCCGGGCCGTTAGCTGCCGGAACGCGGTTGTTTTGTTGGACAGCATCTTTCGCATCAGTTATTCACATCCGTATCGCTATTCACGTCGCAGCATCGACGCGCCGCCGGCCACCGCGGCCCCCGGGACGAGCGATTAGCCCCAGCCCAGGCGGGTAGTCGGAGCCAGGCGAAGGCGACGAGGACGAAAGGGGCCGTCATGGAACGCGGCAGCTCGAAGCACAGTCCGCGCGAGGACGAGGAACTCAAGCACGAATTGGAGGGCACGCTGCGCGGTAACAGGTCGAGCCGCGCCGAAGAATGGCGTGACCCCGAACCGCCGGCCGACGACGATCCCGACGTTCCCACCGCGGGCCCAAGCCAACGGTAAACCGCGCGCGTTTGCCGGCAATATTTCTCGATCACGAATAAGGGGAAACCGATGGGCTTTGCACCTCAGCAACAAACCGCCCCGGGAGTGCAGGCGAAGATGACGCCGGTTCCCGATTGCGGCGAAAACACTTATCAGGGCTCGGGAAAACTCACGGGCAAGCGGGCGATCATCACCGGCGGGGACAGCGGCATCGGTCGCGCGGTCGCGATCGCGTTCGCGCGCGAGGGCGCCGACGTGCTGATCTCCTATCTCTACGAGGACGACGACGCCCGCGACGTCGCCCGCTACGTGGAGGATGCGGGGCGCAAGTGCGTGCTGGTGCGCGGGGACCTGTCGGATGCGGCGCACTGCCGCGCCGTGGTCGATCGCGCCGTGCAGGAACTCGGCGGCATCGACATCCTGGTCAACAACGCCGCCTACCAGATGATGCACAAGAGCCTCGACGAAATCACCGATGAGGAATGGGATTACACGTTCCGGCTCAACGTCGGCGCTTACTTCTACCTCGCCAAGGCGGCCGTGCCGCACATGGGCGCAGGGTCGTCGATCATCGGCAGTTCGTCGGTCAACTCGGATACGCCCAACCCCACGCTTGCGCCGTACGCGGCGACCAAGGCCGCGATCGCGAACTTCTCGGCCAGCCTCGCTCAGCTGTTGGGCGAAAAGGGAATTCGGGTTAACAGCGTGGCCCCCGGTCCGATATGGACGCCCCTGATCCCCTCGACCATGCCGCCGGACAGCGTCGAATCGTTCGGTGACAACACCCCGCTGGGGCGTGCCGGCCAACCCGCCGAGCTCGCACCCGTCTATGTGCTGCTGGCCTGCGACGACGCCAGCTACATCTCCGGCGCGCGGGTGGCCGTGACCGGAGGGCGGCCAATTCTCTAGCGCGGCAGGCTATTAGGAGCCGCGGTTCTCGCCGAGTTCTTCGACGATGGGGCTCTGGACTCCGATGTCCTTCGCGCTCTCGGCCAGGCCCGGCTTGGTGTGGGTGCGACGCGCCGCGGCCCTGCCCTGGGTGTCGCGATCGTCGGCGATGGTGACCGACGCGGCCACCTGGGCGGCGTTGTTGTAGGTCTCGGGCGGAATGCCCCGCAGCGTGCGGATCGTGTCGTCGTCGCAGCCGTTGCGGCCGGCGGCGTCAAGCAGGTCCTGCTTGTCCGCCGGGAAGTCCACATCGTTGAGGCACTGGCGCAACTGACTTCGGGTGGTGGACGCAACCATGGCTGTCGGGATGCCCGGTGGCCCTTGGTCTAAACGAGTCGCAGGACACGTTTCTCAGCGGCCGCGCACCCTGCGGTTGTGCTTCTTGATCGCGTCGACCAGCTCCGCCTTGCTCATCGTCGACCGGCCCCTGATCTCGAGCCGCCGGGCCAGGTCGAGCAGATGCTTCTTGCTGGCGTTCGCGTCCACGCCCTCGGCGGTCTCGCCCGAGGCGCGTGGGCCACCGCTCTTGGCGCGCTCGTCGGACGGGCCCTTCTTCGCCTTGGGCTCCCAATGGTCGCCGACCTTTTCGAAGCTGTGCTTGAGGGCCGAATAGGCCACCCGGTGGGCGCGCTCTTCGCTGCCGTATTCGTCGGCGGCCGCGTCATGCGTCTTGGCGAACGTACGTTGCGCTTTGGCGTTGGAACGCCGCAAAGTGCTCGGCAATTCGTCTTTCTTCGGCTTGCCGCCTTTCGTCGTCTTGGGCATAAGAACTTGGGTTACCCGTCTGCCGGGCCGGCAATCAGGACTTTGTGCGCCGAAGGTCCCAGTGATCGCGCGAAGTATGTCAATATGGTTGACATGGTTCAGGCCGAAGACGCCCCGCTCGGTTACCTGCTGTACCGGGTGGCGAGTTTGCTGCGACCCGAGGTTTCCGCCGTGTTGGGCCCGCTCGGGCTGACCCTGCCCGAATTCGTCTGCATGCGAATGCTTTCCATAGCTCCGGGCATGTCCAGCGCCGAATTGTCCCGGCAGGCGAGCGTCACGCCGCAGGCGATGAACACGGTGTTGCGCAAGCTGGAAGACATTGGCGCCGTGGAGCGTCCGACATCGGTGTCCAGCGGTCGCGCGCTGCCCGCCACGCTGACCGGCCAGGGCCGCGCGTTGCTGAAGCGGGCGGAGGGCGCGGTGCGCACCGCCGACGCCCGCATCCTGGCCAAGCTGACCGAACCTCAGCAGCGCGAATTCAAGCGGATGCTCGACAAGCTCGGCTCCGACGGCTGATCACGCCGCCTGGATGCGCGCCCAGGGCCGTGCCTGCTCGAGTTCGTAGGCCAGCTCGAGCAGCAGCGCCTCCTGGCCGAGGTCGGCGGAGAGCATCATGCCCACCGGCATGCCGTCTTCTGACTGCTCCAGCGGAACCGAGAGCGCCGGTTCGCCGGTGACGTTCTGCAGCGGCGTGAACGCGACCCAGTCGGTCAGCCGGTCCATCACCTGGCGGTAGTCGGTGGGGGCGAGATACCCGATCCTCGGCGTCTCTTCGGCGAGCGTCGGGGTCAGCACCGCATCGTAGGTGCCGAACAGCCGCGCGGTGCGCCGGCGAATCCGGCGCAGCCGCATGATCGCCGGCGGGAGCCGGTGCAGGTTTCGGGCGGTGTGCCGCTCCAGGCCGAGCGTGAGGCTGTCCAACCGGGTGCGGTCGAAGGTCTTGCCGAACAGGTGCCGCCCGCTGCGCACCTGGGCCAGCGCCAAAAATCCCCAGTACAGGACGAAATCGTCGACGAAGCTGGCCGGCACCGGGGGCTCGTCCAGGTGCTCGACGCGGTGGCCCAACTCCTCGAGCAGCCCGGCCGATTTCAGCGTCAGCTCCCGCACCTGAGGGCTGCATTCGCGCTGGACCGAGCGGGTCACCACCGCGATCCGCAACCGCTGCCTGCCCGGGCCGGTGACGTCGCCGATCGGCGCCAGTTTCGGGTTGCGCCAAATGCGTTCGGCCTCCCGGTAGAACGCCGCGGTGTCGCGCACCGAACGGGTCAGGACACCGTTGGCGACGATGCCCACCGGCATCCGGCGCAGGTGCGGGTCCAGCGGCAGCCGCCCGCGCGACGGCTTCAGGCCCACGAGGCCGTTGCAGGCCGCGGGAATGCGGATCGATCCGCCCCCGTCGTTGGCGTGGGCGATCGGCACCACGCCCGCGGCGACGAAGGCCCCCGAGCCCGATGACGACGCGCCGGCGCTGTAATCGGTGTTCCACGGGTTGCGGACCGGCCCCAGGCGGGGGTGCTCGGCCGACGCGCTGAAACCGAATTCCGACAGCTGCGTCTTGCCGACGGGCGCCAGCCCGGTGGCCAGGAACAGGCGGGTGAACTCGCCGTCGGAGGTGGCGTTCCACGGCGTCCACGCGTCGGTGCCGTGCATCGTCGGCTGGCCGGCGATGTCGACGTTGTCCTTGAGGAACGTCGGCACGCCGTCAAAGAAACCTTGCGCCGGCGCCGCCGTTCGGGCCTGCTGAAAGGCGGCGTAGGCCAGGCCGTTGAGCAACGGGTCGACGGCCTCGGTGCGGGCGATGGCGGCCTCGACCACCTCCGCCCTGCTGACCCAGCCGGCTTGTATCGCGTGGGCGAGGCCGACCGCGTCCAGATCACCGAGGGCGTCGTCGCCGAACGCGTGCACATGTCGCATGGATCGACGCTAACCCGCCTAGGCGCGGGGCTTAGGCCTGGCCCACCTCGAAGCGCACGAACCGCGTGACGCTCACCCCGGCCTCGTCGAGCAGCGCCTTGACCGTCTTCTTGCTGTCGGACACCGACGGCTGCTCCAGCAGCACCGCGTCCTTGAAGAAACCGTTCAGCCGGCCCTCGATGATCTTGGGCAGCGCCTGCTCGGGCTTGCCCTCGGCCTTGGCCGTCTCCTCGGCGATGCGGCGCTCGCTGGCCACCACGTCCTCGGGAACGTCCGCACGCGACAGGTAGCGCGCCTTGAGCGCGGCGATCTGCAGCGCGACGGAATGCGCGGCCTCCGCGTCGGAACCGGTGTATTCCACCAGCACACCGACGGCCGGCGGCAGGTCGGCCGCACGCTTGTGCAGGTAGGCCTCGACGGTGCCGTCGAAGAACGCGACGCGGCGCAGCTCGAGCTTCTCGCCGATCTTCGCCGACAGGTCGGCGATGGCCTGCTCGACCGTCTTGCCACCGGTCGTGGCGGCCTTGAGCGCGTCGACGTCGGTGGCCTTGGAGTCGGCGGCCGCGGCGACGATGTCGTCGGCGAGCTTCTGGAACTCGGCGTTCTTGGCGACGAAGTCGGTCTCGGAGTTCAGCTCGATGAGCGCGCCGCCCTTGGTCGCGACCAGACCCTCGGCCGTGGCGCGCTCGGCGCGCTTGCCGACGTCCTTGGCGCCCTTGATGCGCAACGCCTCGACGGCCTTGTCGAAGTCGCCGTCACTCTCGGCCAGCGCGTTCTTGCAGTCGAGCATGCCGGCGCCGGTGAGCTCCCGAAGCTTCTTGACGTCGGCGGCGGTGAAGTTGGCCAATGGTCAACCTTCCTATGAAGGGTCTGTTGTCGATTCGGGTGCGCCCGCGTCGGTGGGGGCGCTGGCGGCAGCGGAGGCCAGCAGTTCCTGCTCCCATTCGGGCAGCGGCTCGGCGGCCAGCGAATCCGAAGCCTCGGGCTTGCCGTCGCCGCGGCCGACCCCGGCGCGGGCCTGCAACCCCTCGGCGACCGCGGAGGCGATCACCTTGGTCAGCAGCGCGGCCGAGCGGATCGCGTCGTCGTTGCCCGGGATCGGGTAGTCGACCTCGTCGGGGTCGCAGTTGGTGTCCAGGATCGCGATGACCGGGATACCAAGCTTGCGGGCCTCGCCGACGGCGATGTGCTCCTTGTTGGTGTCGACGACCCAGATGGCCGAGGGCACCTTGGCCATGTCGCGGATACCGCCCAGGCTGCGCTCCAGCTTGTTCTTCTCCCGGGTCAGCATCAGGATTTCCTTCTTGGTGCGACCCTCGAAGCCGCCGGTCTGCTCCATCGCCTCGAGCTCTTTGAGGCGCTGCAACCGCTTGTGCACGGTCGAGAAGTTGGTGAGCATGCCGCCCAGCCAGCGCTGGTTCACGTACGGCATGCCGACGCGGGTCGCCTCGGCGGCGACCGATTCCTGCGCCTGCTTCTTGGTGCCGACGAACAGCACCGACCCCCCGTGGGCGACGGTCTCCTTGACGAACTCGTACGCCTTGTCGATGAAGGTCAGCGTCTGCTGCAGGTCGATGATGTAGATGCCGTTGCGGTCGGTGAAGATGAACCGCTTCATCTTGGGGTTCCAGCGCCGGGTCTGGTGCCCGAAGTGGGTGCCGCTGTCCAGCAGCTGTTTCATGGTCACGACGGCCATGGTGATGCCATTCCTTTGTTTCGGTTGTCGCCCGGCGTCGGGTGAAGCCGGGCCCTGGCGCCTGCTGCGATGCCGAACCCCGTCAGGGGACCGCTCGGCATGCGGTGCGAACTCCTAGTGATACGGGAGACGCGGTGCAGACGCGCGAAGTCAGCCCGCGAACGAGCTGCGACCAGCAGTTTACACCGACTCAGCAGGTGGTTTTGCACAGCACCGGGCGGGCTGAGTGGTGCGGGGGACCGCCCGGCGATGAACTGAGCCGATGCGACGGGTTTTCTGGCCGCTGCTGGGTCTGGCGGTGCTCAGCGCGGCGCCGGCAATTGCGGACGGTCCTCGGCTGGATTGGCCGCTGCGGCCCGCCCCGCCCGTCGCCCGCGGATTCGACGCCCCGGCACCGGACTGGAAGCCCGGGCACCGCGGGGTCGACCTGCCCGGCGCGCCTGGTCAGCGCGTGTACGCCGCGGGCGATGCCACCGTGGTGTTCGCCGGGCAGCTGGCCGGCCGGCCGGTGGTGTCGCTGGCGCACCCGGGCGGGTTGCGGACCAGCTACGAGCCGGTCCGGGCGGCGGTGTCGGTGGGTCAGTCGGTGACCGCGGCGACCGTGATCGGCACGCTGGACGCCGGGCACGCGGGCTGCCCGGCCGCGGCCTGCCTGCACTGGGGCGCGATGTGGGGTCCGGCGTCCGGCGCCCACTACGTCGATCCGGTGGGCCTGGTGAAGTCGACGCCGATCCGGCTCAAGCCGTTGCGGGGCTGAGGTCGCCGCCCGCGCTCAGGCACGCGGGTGCGCCTGATCGTGCACCGCCCGCAGCCGGGAGACGGCGACATGGGTGTAGAGCTGCGTGGTCGCCAGGCTGGAATGGCCTAGCAACTCCTGGACCACCCGCAGGTCGGCCCCGCCTTCGAGCAGGTGCGTCGCCGCGCTGTGCCGCAGGCCGTGCGGCCCCATGTCGGGTGCGCCGTCCACCGCCGCGACGGTCTGGTGAACGACGGTGCGGGCCTGGCGCACGTCGAGCCGCCGGCCCCGCGCGCCCAGCAGCAGGGCCCGCCCCGAGGTGGCCGTCGCCAGGGCGGGCCGGCCCTCGTCCAGCCAGGCGCGCAGCGCCTCGGCGGCCGGCGTCCCGAACGGCACCGTGCGCTGCTTGTTGCCCTTGCCGAGCACCCGGATCAGCCGGTGGTGGGCGTCCACGTCGTCGATGTCCAGGCCGCACAGCTCGCTGACCCGGATCCCGGTGGCGTACAACATCTCGACGATCAGCCGGTCCCGCAACGCCATCGGATCCCCTTGTTGGGCACCAGATTTCGCGGCGGCCATCGCATCGAGCGCCTGGTCTTGGCGCAGCACCGCCGGCAGGGTGCGGTGCGCCTTCGGCACCTGCAGCCGGGCCGCGGGATCGCCCGTCAGCAGGCCGCGCCGCACCGCCCACGCGGTGAAGGCCTTGACCGCCGAGGTGCGACGGGCCAGCGTCGTGCGGGCCGCGCCGGCCGTGGCCGCGGCCGACAACCACGACCGCAACAGAAGCAGGCTCAGCCCGTCGAGCCCGGCGCCGCGGTCCTCGAGGAAAGCGAACAGCGAGCGCAGGTCGCCGAGGTAGGCCCGGCGCGTGTGCGCCGACCGGCCGCATTGCAGCTCCAGGTACTGGTCGAACTCCTCGAGGACGGCCTCCACAGCTGAAACGTTGGCAGGCGCCGCCGGTTTCGCTCAGTCGACGCGCCGCAGCGTGTCCGGGGTGAGATCTTTCAGCTCGGGATACCCGTCGACGGCCATGATCAGGTCGGCTTCGGCCAGCATCATCCGCAGCACGTGCACGATGCCGTCGACCCCGCCGAGCGCCAGCCCGTACGCGTAGGGCCGGCCGATGCCCACCGCGGTCGCGCCCAGCGCGAGCGCCTTGATGATGTCGGCTCCGCTGCGCACGCCGGAGTCGAACAACACCGGAAGGCCGTCGGCCGCCTCGACCACGCCCGGCAGGCAGTCGAGCGCGGGCAGGCCGCCGTTGGCCTGCCGGCCGCCGTGGTTGGAGCAGTAAATGCCGTCGACGCCGCCGTCCCTGGCGCGCTGGGCGTCGTCGGGGTGGCAGATGCCTTTGACGAGCAGCGGCAGATCGGTGAGCGAACGCAGCCAGGGCAGGTCATTCCACGTGAGCGCGTTGCCGAAGAGCTGCACCCAGCGCAGCACGGCGCCCTGCGGGTCCTCCTCGGGCGGGCGTGACAGGCTCGCGCGGAAGACCGGGTCGCTGGTGTAGTTGGCCAGGCAGTGCCCGCGCAGCTGGGGAAAGTTGGAGGTGCTCAGGTCGCGGGGGCGCCAGCCCGTCACCCAGGTGTCGAGGGTGACGACGATGCCCTTGAATCCGGCCGCTTCGGCGCGCTGCACCAGGCTGGCGGCCATCTCGCGGTCGTTGGGCGTGTACAGCTGGAAGAAACCCGGGGTGTCGCCCAGGGCGGCGGCGACGTCTTCCATCGGGTCGACGGTCAGCGTGGAGGCGACCATCGGGACGCCGGTGGCCGCGGCCGCCCGCGCGGTGGCCAGGTCGCCGTGGCCGTCTTGGGCGCAGATGCCGATGACGCCGATGGGCGCCATGAACACCGGTGCCGGCAGCGTCAGGCCGAACAGCTCGACGGACAGGTCGCGTTCGGCGGCGCCGACGAACATGCGCGGGATCAGCCCCCACCGGTCGAAGGCCTCGCAATTGGCCCGCTGGGTGCGCTCGTTGCCGGCGCCGCCCGCCACGTAGGACCACACCGACGGCGGCAGCGCCGTTGCGGCCTTGGCCTCCAGCTCCGCGAAGGCCATCGGGAACTGGGGCACCACTCCGCCCAGCCCGCGCAGGTAGATCTCGTTCTGGTAGTCCCCGAAATGCGCCATGGAAGTAGAGGATGCCAGCCCGCGGTCGGGCCGACGAACCCGCTACGAGGTCCCGGCCTCCGCCTCGGCCAGTTCCTTCTTCCATTGCCGGAAGGTCTCTTCGGTGCGCCCGCGGCGCCAGTAACCGGAGATGGACGACGCCCACCTCGCGTCCACGCCACGCTCCTTGCGGATGTAGGGCCGCAGGTTGTGCATCACGCTTTGCGCCTCGCCGTGGATGAAGACGTGCACCTGCCCGGGCAGCCACGGCGTGGTGGTGACGGCCTCGATCAGCGGGGCGTGGTCACCGGCGCGGTCCTCGGGGACCAGGTCGGCTCGCCCGCCGCGATACACCCAGTGCACCTCGACGCCCTCCGGCGCGGTCAACCCGATCTCGTCTTCCTGGCCCGCCACCTCGATGAACGCCTTGCCAACCGCGTTGGCGGGCAACGCTTCCAAAGCCGCGGCAATGGCGGGCAGCGCCGATTCGTCACCGGCGAGCAGGTGCCAATCGGCGGCCGGGTCGGGAGTGTAGGCCCCGCCGGGGCCCATCAGGAAGATCCGCTGGCCGGGCTCGGCCGACGCGGCCCATTGGCCGGCGATGCCGTGCTCGCCGTGCACGACGATGTTCAGGGTGATCTCGCGGGCCGCCGGGTCGACGTGGCGGACCGTCATGGTCCGCACCGACGGCCGCTTCTCGGGGGGCAGGCCGGCGAAGCTGTCCAGGGTCAACGGCTGGGGCAAGGCCTCGACGTCGACGTCGTCGGCGACGAACGCCAACTTGACGTAGGAGTCGGTGAACTTGCTGGGCACGAAGGCGTCGAAGTCCTTGCTGCCCAGCACGACCGCGACCATGTGCGGTGTGAGCTCCTTGGTATCGACAACCTCGAAGCGTTGCAGAGGTCGACCCGCCACTTGTCCTCCTGTTCCCTGCGACCCCCGTCGACTATACGAGTCGCGCCGTCACCGCAGCTTGGCCGCCGGTGGCCCGGACAAGTCGCCACCTGCCCTCCTGGCGGCGCACCAACCCCGCCAGCTCGAGAATCGCCAGCGGCCCGAGCACCCGCTCGGGCGCCAGCCCCGAGGCGACCGCGAGCTGCTCGATGGTGGCGGCGCCGCGGCCCGGCAGCGCCTCGTAGACCCGGCGCTCGGCGTCGCCGAGCCCGTCGAGCGCCGTCGCCGGGCGCGGTTCCTCGGCCGCCAGCTCGCCAATGCGGCCGATGAGCTCGACGATGTGGTCGGCCCGGGTGACCAGTTCGGCGCCGTCACGCAGCAGCGCGTGGCATCCGGCCGACGCCGATGAGGTCACGGGCCCGGGCACGGCGGCCACCACCCTGCCCAGCGCGCGCGCCCAGGCGGCGGTGTTGGCCGCGCCGCTGCGCAGGCCCGCTTCCACCACCACCGCGGCCCCGGCCACGGCGGCCACCAGGCGATTGCGGGTCAGGAATCGGTGCCGCGCCGGCCGCACACCGGGCGGGTACTCGGTGAAGACCAGCCCGTGTTGGCCGATGCGATGCAGCAGGGCCGAGTGGCCACTGGGATACGGAATGTCGAGCCCGCCGGCGAGAACGGCCACGGTGATTCCGTCGGCGGCCAGCGCCGCCCGGTGCGCGGCGCCGTCGATGCCGTAGGCGCCGCCGGAGACGACGGCCACGTCGCGTTGCACCAGCCCGACCGCCAGGTCGTCGGCCACCCGCTCGCCGTAAGCCGTCGCGGCCCGGGTTCCCACCACCGCGGCCGCGCGGTGCGCGGCCTCGTCGAGCCGGACCGGGCCTTGCGCCCACAACACCAGCGGCGCCCCACCGCGGCCGCGCGCCGGGCCGCTGGCGAACGCGGCGAACGCGAGCACCGGCCACTCGTCGTCGCCGGGCGTGATCAACCGCCCCCCGCGCCCGGCAATCAGGTCCAGATCGGCTGCTGCGCAGTCGATTTCGCGTCTGGCCTCGGTGTGCCGCGCCAGGTCGTCGTCCAGGTGCCCGCGGCGGACGCGGTCGGCCGCCTCCACCGGGCCCACGCGTCGCACCAGGGTGGCGAGCTCGGCGCAGGGCGGCTCCGCCACCCGGGACAGGTACGCCCAGGCGCGCAGCGCAGGGTCGTCGACCGCGGTCAGCATCGCCATGCTCCAGGTCCCAAGAATCCACCAAGAATCCGTTGAGCCCCATACGCGAATGTGTTGTCGTGGCCCCCCATTCGCCATCGCGCAGCCGGCGACGAAAGGAGCGAACAATGATCATCTGCCCGCCGACGCGGCTCGCCGCGCCCGCCCGGCCGGTGAACCCGTGGGCGATCACCGCGTTCGCCCTGAGCCTGATCAGCTGGTGCGGCCTGCCGATCCCGATCCTGAGCGGCGTCCTCGCGTGCGTCGCGCTGCGCGACATGGAACGGCGCGGCGAGGCCGGCCGCGCGATGGCGCAGTTCGCGCGGGCCTTCGCCATCCTGGTGACCGTCGCGATCGCGGTCCGGGGCGGCCACAACGACTGGCTGACGAAGGCGTACTGGTGACCGGCGGCCGGCGCTCATCGGTGGGCTCCCGGCTGCCGAAAGCTGAGCGCGGCCGCGACCTCCTCGGGCCCGGGCGCCACCCCGCCCGCCAGGTCGGTCAAAGTCCACGCGACCCGCAGGGTGCGGTCCAGGCCCCGGATGCTGAGCAGGCCACGATCCAGCGCCTGTTGCAGCGGGGTCATCGCGGCGGTGCCGGGACGGAACTTGCGGCGCAGCAGCGCCCCGCTGACCTCCGCGTTGGTGCGAGACCCGTGCGGTAGCCACCGCGCGGCCGCGGCCGCGCGGGCCTGCGCCACCCGATGGCGGACCTGCGCCGTCGACTCGGCTTGGCCACCCGAGAACGCGCCCGCGCGCACCCCGTGCATTTCCACCCGCAGGTCCACCCGGTCCATCAGGGGCCCGGACAGCTTGCCCAGGTAGCGGCGCTTGACCGCCGCCGCACACATGCAGTCCTGCGGGTCGGCGGGCGCGCACGGGCACAGATTGGCGGCCATCACCAGCTGGAACCGGGCCGGATAACACGCCACCCCGTCGCGCCGGGCGAGGCGAACCTCCCCGTCCTCCAACGGGGTTCGCAACGCTTCCAGCACGTGGACGCTGATCTCGGCGCACTCGTCGAGGAAGAGCACCCCGCGGTGCGCTCGGCTGACCGCGCCCGGGCGCGCCATGCCCGAACCGCCGCCGACGAGCGCGGCCACGCTGGAGGTGTGATGCGGCGCCACGAAAGGCGGCGTGGTGATCAACGGCGTGTCCCCCGACAGCAGCCCGGCCACCGAATGGATGGCGGTGACCTCCAGCGACTCGCTCTCCGACAGGGGCGGCAGCAGGCCCGGAAGCCGTTGCGCGAGCATGGTTTTGCCGATGCCCGGCGGCCCGGTGAGCATGAGGTGGTGCGACCCGGCCGCGGCCACTTCCACCGCGAACCGCGCCTGGGTCTGACCGACCACGTCGGCCAGATCCGCCGAGGGCTCCGGCTCAGTGGCCCTCGTGGTGATCCTGTCGTCCAAGGCGGCGGACCCGCCGAGCCACCGCTGCAGTTGCCGCAGCGTGCGCACCCCCCAGACGTCGATGCCGTCGACCAGGCTGGCCTCGGCCAGGTTCTCCGCGGGGACGACGACGGCCGGCCAGCCGTCGCGCTTGGCCGCCAGCACCGCGGGCAGCACGCCGCGCACCGGGCGCACCCGACCGTCCAGCGACAGCTCGCCCAGCAGCACCGTCTTCTCCAGGCGGTCCCACGGGGTTTTCCGTTGCGCCGACAGGACGGCGGCGGCCAGGGCGATGTCGTAGACCGACCCCATCTTGGGCAGCGTCGCCGGGGACAGCGCGAGCGTGAGCCGCGACATGGGCCAGTCGTTGCCGCAGTTGCTCACCGCCGCCCGCACCCGGTCGCGGGACTCCTGCAGCGCCGCGTCGGGCAGACCCACCAGATGCACGCCCGGCAGCCCGTTGCTGATGTCGGCTTCGATCTCCACGATCTGCCCGTCCACCCCGCGCACGGCGACCGAGAACGCGTGACCCAGCGCCATCAGCCGATCCCCTGCAGGTGCGTGATCTCGGGGGTGCGCCGCCGCCCGACCCGCACCCGGATCACGTCGATGCGCAGCGCCGCCCAGCGCGTGTCCTGGCCGGCCAGCCACAGCGCGGCCAAGCGGCGCAGCCGGCGAACCTTGCGCTCGGTGACCGCGCACGCCAGCCCGCCATAGCCGTCACCGGTGCGGGTCTTCACCTCGACGAACACCGCCGTACGGGCGGTCTCGTCACACGCGATGATGTCGAGTTCGCCGTAGCGGCAGCGCCAATTGCGGTGCAGGATGCGCAGTCCCATCCGGGTCAGGTGGTCGACGGCGAGCGCCTCGCCCATCGCCCCCAGCTGCGCCCGGGTCATGGGTGTTTCGGTGGTCATGCGGCCACGGTGCGCGATTGGTCCGACAAGGCGGGCCTTGGCGACTCGCGCCACGACCGGTCATCCCCAGTGCCGCGTCCATGCACAACGCGGCCGAAGGCGATCAGCCGATGCGATCCGCCCTGGTGTAGACGTTCATCGAGTCCTCCCGCAGGAACGCCACCAGCGTGATCCCCGACTCCTCGGCCAGCGAGACCGCCAGGGACGACGGCGCGGACACGGCGGCCAGCACCGGAATCCCGGCCAGCATCGCTTTCTGCGTCAACTCGAAGGAGGCCCGCCCACTGACCAGCAACACCGAACCCGCCAGCGGCACCCGCCGATGTTCCAGCGCCCAGCCGATGACCTTGTCGACCGCGTTGTGCCTGCCGACGTCCTCGCGGACCGCCCACATCGTGCCGTCGACGCCGAACAGCGCCGCGGCGTGCAGCCCGCCGGTGCTGTCGAAAACCTTTTGGGCCGAACGCAATTGGGCGGGCATCGCCGCCAGCGTGCTCGCCGCGACGGTCGCGGCGTCGGCCCCCGGCGCGAAGCGGCCGATCAGCCGGACCGCGTCGAGTGACGCCTTGCCGCAGACCCCGCAGGACGAGGTGGTGTAGAAGTTGCGCGTCACGTCGAGCGCCGGCGGCGCCACCCCGTCGGCCAGCGTCACGTCGAGCACGTTATAGGTGTTCGTGCCGTCGACGGCACCTCCGCAATAACGGATGGTCTGCACGTCGTCGCGGCCCCCGATCACCCCCTCGGTGAGCAGAAAGCCTTGCGCCAGTTCGAAATCCGCACCAGGGGTGCGCATGGTGACGGTGACCGCCGCGCCGTTGACCCGAATCTCCAGCGGCTCCTCGACGACGAGGGTCTCCGGCCGGGTGGTCGCCTTCCCGGCGGTGAGATGCTTCACCCGCCGGCGCGCGGTTACGTGCCGCACTAGCCGATTTCACCGTCGCCCGGCAGCCGGAGCCTCACGCAGCCAACGTACCGCGGTTGTCGGGCCGTCACACCGCCGACGCCAGCGCGGTCAGGGTCTCGGCCGAGGAGTGCACCGGCCGCCAGCCGAGCTGGGTGCGCGCTTTGGTGGTGTCCATGACCATCGACGTGCGCGCTGTGTGCAGCCACTCCAGCATGGACGGGACGAGCGGCACCCGGGACAGCGCGGCGGAAGCGGCCGCGGCCGCAACCGCCGGGACCCGCACCGGGCGGCCCCCCAAAGCGCGCACCACGTCGGCCACCGTCACGACGCCGTCCCCGGCGATGTTGTAGGCCCCGGGCGGCGCCGGCGCGGTGGCCGCCAGCGCGATCGCGCTCGCGACGTCGTCGTGGTGCACCAGCTGCAACGGGAAACCCGGATCCGGGACGACCGGCTTGAGAATGGGCAGCGCCTTGACCAGGGCGCGCACCGGGCCGGGCAGCTGGTTCCACGGCATCGCGTCGGCCAGCACGGTGGCGTTGGGCCCGGCCACGATGCAGGGCCGCAACACGAACACCTCGAGCGGCGAGTCCTTGGTGATCTCACCGAGCGCCGCCTCACAGGCCGCCTTCTGCGCCGAGTAGTAGTGCTCCGCGGACCCTCGCGCCGGGACGTCCTCGGTCAGGGGGCTGGGGTTGTCGCCGTGGTAGCCGTACGCGGCCACCGACGACGTGTACACCAGGCGCCGCGTCCGCTCACTGGCGACCGTCGCCTCGAACACGTTGCGGGTGCCCTCGAGGTTGATGCGGGCGCTCTCCTCCCGCGATCCCATGATGATGAAGGCCAGATGGATCACCACGTCGGCCTGTGCCACCAGGGCGTCGACGGCCTCACGGTCCAGGATGTCGCCCCGCTGGTAGGTGGTTTTCAGCCAGCCCCGCGACGCCGGGTCGAACGGACGGCGCGCCATCCCGATGATGGCGTCGACGGACGGCTCTCGCTCCAGCGCCGTCACCGCTGAGATGCCGATCTCTCCGGTGGGCCCGGTCACCGCGACGGTAATTCCCATCCCAAGGCTTTTTCCAGCCCGGGCCCCGACGAAACCACCGGTGGGCAACGTCACCGGGCGGCGGGCACGAACTGGTGACGTTTCCCGCGTCCGCGAGCGGATAGCCAAGACACGTGGAATTCGTCGCAATCGCGCCGAACAGCGTGTGAGGCCCGGGTCGAAAGCCGATAATCTACGGCGATCGAAACGAGGGGTCGGCTGGTCACGGCGCAGGAAAGAGGCACAGCATGGGGGATGAATCCACGGTCGCGGGCCGGCCGACGCCCGGCGGGGAAAAGGCCGACCCCGGCACGGTGTTCGCCGCGCTGGCCGAGATCATCTACCAGGGCTCGGACGCCGGCCAGATGTACGCGGCCATCTGCGTGGCGGCCACCCTGGTGGTCCGCGGGTGTGACCACGCCAGCCTGCTGGTGCGCGACGGCGACCGCTACGTCACGGTCGGCGCGAGCGACCGGCTGGCCCAGCAGATCGACGACCTGGAACGGCGTTCCGGCGACGGGCCCTGCATCGACGCGATCGAGGAGGAAACCCCGCAGATCGACCCGGACCTGACCACGCCGTCGCTGTGGCCGCGCCTGGCGAAGGTCTTGGTGGAGGAAACCCCGGTGCGCGGCGCGATGGGCTTTCGGCTGCTGGTCGACAAACGCAAGGGCGCCGCGCTCAACCTGTTCAGCGACACCCCCAACATGTTCGATGCCGAAGCGGCCGGGCGGGCGGCGGTGCTGGCCGCGTTCGCCAGCGTCGCCATCAACGCGGTCGCCAAGGGCGAGGACGCCACCAGCCTGCGCCGGGGGCTGCTCAGCAACCGCGAGATCGGCAAGGCGGTCGGCATGTTGATGCTGCTCCACGACATGACCGAGGAGCAGGCGTTCGACCTGCTGCGACGGCATTCCCAGGCGCTCAACATCAAGCTGGCCGACGTCGCGCGGGAGGTCATCGACAGACGCGGCGAACTTCCGACGGCGGAAGACACGCAGCCGCCCGAGGGTGGCTAGCGCCGGCTATTCGGGCAGCCGCAGCTCGGGCTTTTCCACCTCTTCGATGTTGACGTCCTTGAACGTCACGACCCGCACCTGCTTGACGAAGCGCGCCGGCCGGTACATGTCCCACACCCAGGCGTCGGACAGGCGCAGCTCGAAGTACACCTCGCCGTCGGCGTTGCGCGGCACCATCTCCACGCTGTTGGCCAGGTAGAACCGCCGCTCGGTTTCCACGACGTAGCTGAACTGACCCACGATGTCCTTGTATTCGCGGTACAGCGAGAGCTCCATCTCGGTTTCGTACTTTTCGAGATCCTCGGCACTCATCTGTTCAGACGTCCTTCTCGGAGAAACACTTCCGGGCGTTGCGCCCGGGGAATCCTGGTCCCATCTTTCCTCACCGACATCCGCCACGCGCGGGCGGAGGGTCCCCTTTGCATTCGGCCACCACGCGGCTGCCCGATCCCCCTGACCCTATGGCCACACGCCGGACGTTGATGAACGAATGGCGGTGTTCGGGGCAGGGGCCGAGCTGCGTCAGCGCCGTGCTGTGCGCCGGTGTGCTGTAGCCCTTGTGTTCGGCGAACCCGTATCCCGGGTGGTCGGCGTCCATGGCGACCATCAGCCGGTCGCGGCTGACCTTCGCCAGCACGCTCGCCGCGGCGATGCAGGCCGCCACCGCGTCGCCGCCGATGACCGGCAGCGACGGCACCGCCAGCCCGGGCACCCGGAACCCGTCGCTGAGCACGTAACCGGGCCGCAGCGGCAGGCCCGCGACGGCGCGGCGCATGCCCTCGATGTTGGCGACGTGCACGCCGCGGCGGTCCACCTCGGCCGGCGGTATGAACACCACGTGGTAGGCCAGCGCGTAACGACGGATCAGCGGGAACAGTCTCTCCCGGGCGCTCTCCGTGAGCTTCTTCGAATCATCAAGGGCCGCAAGGCTTTCCAGCCTCCCCGGCCCGAGCACGCAGGCGGCCACCACCAGCGGGCCCGCGCAGGCGCCGCGGCCCACTTCGTCCACGCCGGCCACCGGTCCCAGCCCGCTGCGGTACAGGGCCGACTCCAGGGTGCGCAGTCCCGACGACTTGCGGATCACCGTCCGCGGCGGCCACGTCGTGGCCATGGCTACTGATGCTGTTGCGGGTTCACCGACGACACGCCACCCCATCGCCCGGGCGGCCACACGATGAACCTCGCCTTGCCGATCACGTTCGACACCGGCACGGTGCCCGATGTGGGGTCGCCCGTGCACAACACGCCCTTGAGGGCCTCGGCCGGGACGCTGGTGCAGTGGGCACGCGAGTCCGCCGAGTGCGTCCGGTTGTCGCCCATCACCCACAACCGGCCCTGCGGCACGGTGACCGGGCCGAACTCGCTGCCCAGGCAGGGGTACACCGACGGGTCGGCCATCATCGTGGCCGGATCCAGGTAGGGCTCCTTGAGCGGCTTGCCGTTGACCGTCAGCCCGGTGTCGGCCCGGCACTGCACCGTCTGTCCGCCCACCGCGATGACCCGCTTGACCAAGTCGTTCTCGTCGGGCGGCACGAAGCCGATGAACGACAGGGCGTCCTGCGCCCAGCGCAGCGCGGTGTTGTTGGACCGGATCGACTTGTAGCCGAGGTTCCACGACGGCGGCCCCTTGAAGACGATGACGTCGCCGGGGCCGGGCGCGTGGAAGCGATAGGTGATCTTGTCGACCATGATCCGGTCGCCGACGCAGCCGGAGCACCCGTGCAGCGTGGGCTCCATCGACTCCGACGGGATCAGGTAGGGCCGCGCCACGAACGTCAGCATGACGTAGTAGAGCGCCACGGCGATCACGGCCAGCAGCGCGATTTCGCGCAGTGACGATCGCTTGGCGCGCTCCGGCGCGTCCGGCCGTCCCGGTTCGGGAACCGTCGCCGACCCGCCCTCGGGCGGGTCCGGGATGCGGGTGGAGACCTTCGGCTCTGACTGGGCGGACGGGGGCTCAGGCGAGTCCGTGGGATCGGTCACGAGATCAGAGTAGCCAGCGCAGATTGTGGCGCGGTAAACCGACCGGGACTGCCGCCCGGCCGTGCCAGCTCAGCGCTTTTCCTTGATCTTGGCCTTCTTGCCGCGCAGCTCTCGGAGGTAGTACAGCTTCGCGCGGCGGACGTCGCCACGGGTCACCACCTCGATGTGATCGATGTTCGGCGAGTGCACCGGGAAGGTGCGCTCGACGCCGACGCCGTAGCTCTCCTTGCGCACGGTGAAGGTCTCGCGGACCCCGCCGCCCTGCCGGCGGATCACCACGCCCTTGAACACCTGGATGCGCTCCTTGGCGCCCTCGATGACCTTGACGTGCACGTTGATGGTGTCGCCCGGGCCAAAAACCGGGATGTCGTCGCGCAGCGACGCTTGGTCGACGAAGTCCAGGCGGTTCATCGTAGAAGACACTTCCTTGCGGTCGCGGCCTGCGGCAACAGCCCCTCGGGGCGGTCGCCAAGCCGATGGTTTGGGGCAACTTGGGCGTATCTCGCAGCAGGGGAAGAAGCGGCCCGGCCGGCCGGCAACCGCTGGAGACAACTGGTCAATTGTGCCAGATAGGGCGGTTGCCATGAAAATCACAGCTTCCGAGGCGGTTCGCAGCGAGCCGAAATCGCTGGTGAATGGTACATATGACTGGGGTCAGAACGCCCTACCGGGCCCTGCGTGACCGGCCGGGCAGGTGGCGCGACGAGCCCAGCGCCTGTGCACTCGGGCGCCCCGGAGCCACGTCAGAGGAGAGGAATGCGCGTTCGGCCGCTGATGCTGTTCACCGCCACTGCGGCGGTGGCGTTGGTGGTGGCCGCCGGGTGCGAGGCAAAGGTGCAGGCCAAGGCCTACAACTTCCCGGTGTACGTCACCGGAGACCGCGGTCTGCGCCAACCCACCCCGCAGGCGGCCCAGCTGATGCTCGAAGCGGTCAAGCCGCCGCAGCCGGAACCGCAACTGGCGATCCCGGGCCCCGTCGGCCTGCAGGCGCGGGTGCAGCAGGCGACCGACGAGGCCGCCGCCGCCGGGGCCGCGCTGTCGGTCGCGATCCTCGACCGCAAAACCCACCAGCTGGTCTCCACGGGCAACGGCCAGGTCATCGGCACCGCGTCGGTGGCCAAGCTGTTCATCGCCGACGACCTGCTGCTGCACGAATCCCAGGGCAAGGCCGCGCTGAGCGCGGACGACCGGCAGGCGTTGGACGTCATGCTTCAGTCATCCGACGACGGTGCGGCCGAACGGTTCTGGGGCCAGGGTGGCGAGAACGCCATCATCACGGCGGTCGCGGCGCGCTACGGGCTCGGATCGACCACCCCGCCCAGCGACGGGCGCTGGTGGAACACCATGAGCTCGATGACCGACCTGATCCGCTACTACGACATGCTGCTCGACGGATCGGGCGGGTTGCCCGCCGACAAGGCGAAGGTCATCGTCGACGACCTGGCCCGGTCGACCCCGAACGGGCTCGACGGCTACCCGCAGCGCTTCGGCATCCCGGACGGTCTGTACGCCGAACCGGTGGCGGTCAAGCAGGGCTGGATGTGCTGCATCGGCAGCGACTGGATGCACCTGTCGACGGGCGTGATCGGCGCCGACCGCCGCTACATCATGGTGGTGCAGTCCCTGCAGCCCTCGGACGACGCCACCGCCCGCGACACCATCACCCGGGCGGTGAAGACGATATTCCCCGAAGGCCGGACCGACCCGCTGCGCCGCGGGCTCTAGTCGCGGGCTTTAGTCCCGCGGGTCCAGCAGCTCCGGGCGCCGTTCGCGGGTGCGCCGCAGCGAAACCTCCCGCCGCCACGCGGCGACGCGCGCGTGGTCACCGGACAGCAGCACCTCGGGCACGTCGAGCCCGCGCCAGCTCGGCGGCCGGGTATAGCTGGGACCCTCGAGCAGCCGGTCCAGGGCCGGCGAGTGCGAATCCTGTTGATGCGACGCCGGATTGCCGAGCACACCCTCGAGCAGGCGCACCACGGCTTCGATCATCACCACCGCCGCCGACTCCCCACCGGGCAGGACGTAGTCACCGATCGAAACCTCTTCGACCCGCATCCGCCGGGCGGCGTCCTCGATGACACGCTGGTCGATCCCCTCGTAGCGACCGCAGGCGAACACCAGGTGGGCTTCGGCGCTCCACCGCTGGGCGTCGGCCTGCGTGAACAATCGGCCCGCGGGCGTCGGGACCACCAAAACCGTTGCATCCGAGCAGATCTCGTCCAGCGCCTCGCCCCACACCGGGGCCTTCATCACCATCCCGGGACCACCCCCGTAGGGCGCGTCGTCGACCGAACGGTGCACGTCGTGCGTCCAGCCGCGCAGATCGTGCACCCGCAGGTCGACCACCCCGGACTGAATCGCCTTGCCGGGCAACGATTGCCGCAGCGGGTCCAGGAAGGCCGGGAAGATGGTGACGACGTCGATCCTCATGCCAGATCCAGCAGGCCCTCGGGCGGGTCGATCTCCACGACCCGGTCATCGAGCGACACCGACGTCACGATCGCGCCGACGAACGGCACCAACGCCTCGCCGCCGTCGCCCCGGCGCACCGCCAGCAGCTCACCGGCCGCGGTGTGCAGCACCTCGGCGACGACCCCCACGTCCCGGCCCGCCACGGTGCGCACGCGCAGCCCTTCGAGCTGGTGGTCGTAGTAGGTGTCCGGTTCGTCGATGGCAGGCAAGTCGTCGGAATCGACGACGAACACCGTGCCGCGCAGCGCGTCGGCGGAGTCGCGGTCGCTCACCCCGGCCAACCGCACCAGCAGGCGCCCGCCGTGTTCGCGCGCGCTCTCGACGACGAAGTCGCGTTCCCCGCCACCGCGAGATGCCTTGCCGCGCAGAGTGTTACCGGGCGCGAATCGGGCAGCGGGATCGTCGGTGCGAATCTCGACGACGACCTCGCCGCCGATCCCGTGCGCCTTCGCGACGCGCCCGACGGTCAACTCCAACGGAGTTCCATCAGCGCTACTGGTCGGTGTCCACCACGTCGACGCGGATGCCGCGGCCACCGATGCCGGCGACCAGCGTGCGCAGCGCGGTCGCGGTGCGTCCGCCACGGCCGATCACCTTGCCCAGGTCGTCGGGATGGACGTGGACCTCGACAGTGCGGCCTCGGCGGCTGGTCACCATGTCCACCCGGACGTCGTCGGGATTGTCGACGATCCCCCGGACCAGGTGCTCCACCGCGTCAACGACGACCGTGCTCACGTCCGTCAGCTTTCGGTGCTCGGCGCGGCCTGCTCGCCGCCCTCGGCGGCGGGCTCTGCGGGGGTCTCAGCCGGGGTCTCAGCGGCGGGCTCGGCGGGGGCCTCGGCGGCGGCCTCAGGCTCGGCGGCCTTCGCGGCCTTCTTGGCCGGCGCCTTCTTCTTCGGCTTCGCGGCCTCGGTGGTCGGGCCGCCCTCGGCCTCGGCCAGCGCGGCGTTGAACAGGTCGAGCTTGCTGGGCTTGGGCGGGGCGACCTTCAACCGGCCCTCGGCGCCGGGCAGGCCCTTGAACTTCTGCCAGTCGCCGGTGATCTTCAGCAGCTTGAGCACAGGCTCGGTGGGCTGAGCGCCCACGGACAGCCAGTACTGGGCGCGCTCGGAGTTGATCTCGATGAGGCTCGGGTCTTCCTTCGGGTGGTAGCGGCCGATGACCTCGATGGAGCGACCGTCGCGGCGCGTGCGCGCGTCGGCGACGGCGATGCGGTACTGGGGATTGCGGATCTTGCCAAGCCGGGTGAGCTTGATCTTCACAGCCATGGTTAAGCGAACTCTCCTGTGTGTGTCACGCTGCAATTCAGCGATCGGGGCGGGATGCCCGGATCCGGTTTTGCCTCGAGTGTGATGACCGGGACGCGATCGTGATCGCGCCGCGGACAGCCGCCCATTGTGCCAGACAGCCGTGCCCAAGCAGAAATTTGCGCTCAGCCGTCGATGTGCGTGGGTGGGTTGCTGAATTCGGAACCCCATGGATGCAGGTCAGGACCCATCATGTCGCAGCGAGTGGCGCCGCGGGAACCCGACCCACCATAGGCGGAGTAGAACACCACGCAGCGTTGCCAGGTGCCGTCCGGAGAAACCGGTCCGTCGCACCTACTGACGGACAACCCGCCGTACAGGCAGCCGGCGCCGGCGGGTGGCGCCATGGCGATCAAGCCACCGGCCGTCAAGGCGGCAGCCAGTCCCCCGACGATGCTGCGCCTCATGGTGCCTCCCATAGCGAAATGGCTGAGCCGGCTCGATCTTGCCGTGTCACATGACCTTCTGGAAGACCTTGGCCTCCACCCGGCGCGTCATCCGCCAGCCCTCGGCCGTGCGCAGGAACTCGTCGTCGTACCAGAGCCCGCAGAACAGCACCTGCTCCTTGTCGCCGCCGAGCACCATCGGGTTGAAGCAGATCACCCGCGACGAGGCCGTGTCGCCGTCGATTCGCACCGAGAAGTTGCCCAGCATGTGCGCGTACACCGGGAAGTTCGGCAGCACCTCGGACAGCCACTTCTTGACCTCCGGATAGTGACCCTCGATGCCCCCGAGCGCGGTGTAGTCGATGTACGCGTCCGGGGTGAACACCTTGTCGAGGTCGTCGAATCGGCGCTGGTCAATGGCGGTCGAATAGTCCACCAGCAGCTGCTGGATCTCTAGGCGGTCGGAAATCTCGGCCAGGCTCAACATGGGAGGGACAGTACTGAAAATCCGCACCCGGGTGGCCCGGAAGTTAGACTTTCGGCCCATGCGCAAGCTCATGGCCGCCGCCGCGGCCCTGTTCACGGTCGGTGCGGGTGCCACCGCCCCCACGTCGTGGGCCGACGCCATGCAGCCCGTCGGCTCGGTGCCGATCCCGGACGGGCCGGCCCAGACCTGGATCGTGGCCGACCTGGACAGCGGTCAGGTGCTGGCCGGCCGCGACCAGAACGTGGCCCACCCGCCGGCGAGCACCATCAAGGTGCTGCTCGCGCTGGTGACGCTGGACCAGGTCAGCCTGGACTCCACCGTGGTCGCCGACACCGCCGACACCCAGGTGGAGTGCAACTGCGTCGGCGTCAAACCGGGCCACGTCTACACCGCGCGCCAACTGCTCGACGGCCTGCTGCTGGTCTCGGGCAACGACGCCGCCAACACGCTGGCGCACATGCTGGGTGGCCCGGAGGCGACGGTCGCCAAGATGAACGCCAAGGCAGCGTCGCTGGGCGCCACGAGCACCCACGCCTCGACGCCGTCCGGCCTGGACGGGCCCGGCGGGTCGGGCTCCTCGACGGCCCACGACCTGGCCGTCATCTTCCGCGCCGCGATGGCCAATCCGGTGTTTGCGCAGATCACCGCCGAGCCGTCGGCGATGTTCCCCGGCGACCACGGCGATGCACCGATCACCAATCAGGACGAGCTGTTGCAGCGCTACCCCGGCGCGATCGGCGGCAAGACCGGCTTCACCGACGCCGCCCGCAAGACCTTCGTGGGGGCGGCCGCCCGCGGCGGCCGGCGGCTGGTCATCGCCATGATGTACGGCCTGGTGAAGACCGGCGGCCCGAGCTACTGGGACCAGGCGGCGACGCTGTTCGACTGGGGCTTCGCGCTCAACCCGCAGTCCAGCATCGGCTCGCTATAGGCCCGCGCCCGGGGCGGCCGCGGACAGCAGCGTCATCAGCATCGGAATCCGTTGCTCGGCGATCTGCGGCTGCGGCAGCACCCCCTCCACCACCGCGGCGCCGTCGAACACGTTGGTCAGCACCGCCACGAGCACCGGGAAGGTGTCCTGGGGGAAATTCTCGGCGCCCGGCAGCGCGCGCGCGGCCTCGTGGATTTTCGTGGAGTACTGGCGCAGCTCGTGCTGCAAGGTGTCCCTGAGCTTTTCGTCGGTGCGCGCCGCGACCAGCAGTTCGTAGAGCACGGCGTTGGTGGGAGCGGCGGTGACGTCGCGCAGGATCGCCAGGGCGGCTTCGAGCGCCGGGCGGTCCGGCGGTATTTCGGCGACCCGCTTGGTGAACGTCTCGAGCTGGCGGCGCAACACCTCGGACGCCGTGGCCGCCATGAAGTCGCCCATGGTCTCGAAGTGCCGGAACAGGGCGCCCACCGACACCCCCGCGCGTTTGGTGATCACGGCCGCCGACGCCCGCGCGTATCCGACCTCGATGATGGTCTCGATGCACGCGTCGAGGAGCCGGCCAACGGTCTCCTCCCGACGCTGCTGCTGGGTTCTGGCCATGTCACACCCCGATTTTCAGGGCGCCCTGGCCCCGGTGCCGCTGGCCCGCGCGCAGGTAGCGGCCCGATTTCACGGTTTGGCCGTAGCCGTCGCGGAATTGGCCCGCCCGGAAGACGACCGCGCCGCCGACACCGGTCGCGACGACGGCGTCGTCGTTGCGGTTGACCATGCGCCGCAGGCCCCCGTAGAAGGGCACCTCTTCCTCGTAGTAGCCCTCGACCGCCTCGTTGAGCCCGCTCGGGTCGATCACCACGAAGTCCGCGCGGTCGCCCTGGCGCAGCGTGCCGGCGTCGACCCCGAACCACTCCCCGAGCTCACCGGTCAGGCGGTGCACCGCCTGCTCGATGGGCATGAACGGCGCGCCGGCCCGGTGGGCGTCGCGGACCCGCTTGAGCAGCTTCACGGGGAAGTTGTAGAAGGCCATGTTGCGCAGGTGCGCGCCGGCGTCCGAGAAGCCCATGTGCACGCTGCCTTCCTTGGCGAGCGCGTCCAGCAATTTGGGCCGATGGTTGGCGACGGTGGTCGTCCACCGGACGTTGCGCTCGCCGTTCTCGACGAGCACGTCGAGGAAGGCGTCGAGCGGGTGCAGCTTGCGCTCATCGGCGATGGCGCCAAAGCTCTTGCCGATCAACGATTTATCGGGGCATTCGACGATCACCGCGTCATGGAAGTCGCGGTGCCACAACGACGGGCCGAGCTTGACGCGGTCGAACTCGCGCCGGAACTGGCGGCGGTATTCCTCGTCGGCCAGTAACTCGTTGCGCTCCAACTGATCCCGCAGGTGCAGGGCCGCCGTCCCGGCGCCGAACTCCTCGAAGACCGGCAGGTCGATTCCGTCGGAGTACAGCTCGAACGGCACCGGCAGATGCTGGAACCGCACGCTCGAGCCCAGCAGTTTGTTCAGCAGCCGGGTCCCCGGGCCGAAGACGTACACCGACAGCGGCATCGACTTGGCGTCGGCCGAAACCAGCATGCTCATGCGAACACCTTTGCCCCGGTTGAGGATTCGGCTGCTCGCCAGAAAGAACAGGATCCCGGTCGACGGCTTGGCCACGTTGGGCGCGCTCTGCAGAATGCGGCCGCGCTTGCGCAGCACCTTGATCAGCCTGCGCCGCTCGCGCCAGGTCGCGAAGGTGGACGGCAGCGCCCGCGACCGAAAGCGCTCGCCGTCGAGCTTGTCGATGGGCGCGTCCATTCCCGACATGCCGAGCACGCCGGCGTCGAGCGCCTCCTCGAGCAGCGCCGCCATCTTCTCCACCTCGGCGTCGGTCGGCTTGCCGGCGGCGTCGGTGGCCCGATCGAGCCCCAGCACCGCGGTCCGCAGGTCCGAATGGCCCAGCAGCGAGCCGATGTTCGGCCCGAGCGGCAGGGCGTCGATCGCCTTGATGTAGTCCGCCGCGGTGGACCAGGTCTTGTTTTGCAGTGCGCCGTAGACGAATTCGCGCGGCACGGCTTCGACACGGCTGAACAGGTCGGCGGCGTCCTCGGAGCTGGCGTAGACGGTCGACAGCGAGCAGTTCCCCAGCAACACGGTGGTGACCCCGTGGCGCACGGACTCCCGCAAGCCCGGGTCCAGCAACACCTCGGCGTCGTAGTGCGTGTGCACGTCGATGAAGCCGGGAACCACCCACTTGCCGGCCGCGTCGATCACCTCGGGGCAACCCGCCTCGTCCAGCGGCGCGTCCGACACCGTGGCCACGACGCCGTCGCGGATACCCAGCGTGCGGGTGCGCGGCGCGGCGCCGGTCCCGTCGAACCACAGCCCGTCACGAATGATCACGTCGTAAGCCACTTTTTCCTCCAGGTCGTCGTGGTGGAACCGACCGTAACATAGATAGCAAGCACTCGCAATCTTTTTCGCCAAGGGCGTGTCGCCCTTCCCCGTCTACGCCTGCGGGCGGAACACCTGGCCGCGCAATATCACCAGGTCAGGGCGGCGCAGCACGGCCGGGCCGGACCGCGGGTCGTCGGCGAAGCACAGCAGGTCGGCCGACGCGCCATGGTCCAACACCGGCCGCCGCAGCCAGCGGCGGGCGTCCCAGCACGCCGCGCCCAGCGCCTCGGTCGGGCCCATCCCGATGCGCTTGAGCGCCTCGACCTCGTCGGCGATGCGTCCGGGCGCGACCATGGTGCCGGCGTCGCTGCCGGCGTAGATCGGCACGCCCGCCTCGCGGGCCGCGGCGATCCGGTCCGGGCCGCGGGCGTGCAGGTCGCGCATGTGGGCGGCGTAGACCGGGTACTTCGCGGCGGCCGCTTCGGCGATGCCGGGGAAGTTCTCCACGATGTTGACGAGCGTGGGGACCAGGACGGTGCCGTGCTCGAGCATCAGCGCGATGGCCTCGTCGGTGAGGCCTGTGCCGTGCTCGATGCAGTCGATGCCGGCCTTGATCAGGCCGGGCAGCGCGTCCTCGCTGAAAACGTGCGCGGTCACCCGGGCGCCATGGGCATGCGCGGTCTCGATCGCGGCCTTGAGCACGTCGTCGGACCACAGCGGGGCGAGATCGCCGACGCTGCGGTCGATCCAGTCCCCGACCAGCTTGATCCAGCCGTCCCCGCGCTTGGCCTCCTCGGCGACCGCCTGCGGCAGCTGCCATTCGTCTTCCAATTCGCGCGAGAAGCCCGCCGCATAGCGCTTGGGCCGGGCCAGGTGCTTGCCGGCGCGGATGATGCGCGGCAGATCGTCGTGCTGGTCGAGGCTGCGGGTGTCGGTTGGTGAGCCGCAGTCCCGCAACAGCAGCGCACCGACGTCGCGTTCGATTTCGGCCTGGGCGATCGCGTCGTCGATCGGGATCTCGCCGTGCTCGCCGAGGCCGACGTGGCAGTGGGCGTCGACGAGGCCGGGCACGATCCAGCCTTGAAACCCAGACGAGCCAAAGACGGTGTCGGCCCCCGCGACGGGCTCGGTGCTGATGCGGCCGTCGACGATCCACAGCTCGATTGGGGTCTCGTCGGGCAGCCCCACACCTCGCACGTGCATACGCACGGCGGGTTAGTTTCGTCCCGG
Organism: Mycobacterium sp. UM_11; assembly: GCF_001414075.1. NCBI lineage: Bacteria > Bacillati > Actinomycetota > Actinomycetes > Mycobacteriales > Mycobacteriaceae > Mycobacterium > Mycobacterium sp. UM_11. The sequence continues at coordinate 33,856 of NZ_LATC01000043.1, forward strand.
ATTGCCTGGAAACTTGAGCTTGGACAAATCGAAATCCGCCAGGCCGGGCGGCAGCTCGTCGAGGCCCTTGGGCATCTGCGACAGATCGGGGAAGCCGGCCGGCATGTTCGGCATCCCGGCGCCGAGCGGGTTGCGGTTCTTGGGCGGCGTCGGACCGCGCCCGCCCTTCTTGCCCTTCTTGCCCTTGCCGCCCTTGGCCTTTCGGGTCGCCGACTTGCGGCCCATGCCGGGAATGCCCATGCCGCCGAGCATCGACGACATCATCTTGCGGGCCTCGAAGAAGCGGTCGACCAGCTGGTTGACGTCGGACACCGAGACGCCCGACCCGTTGGCGATGCGCAGCCGCCGCGAGGCGTTGATGATCTTCGGGTCGGCCCGCTCCTGCGGCGTCATGCCGCGGATGATGGCCTGCAGCCGGTCGAGTTGCTTGTCGTCGACCTGGGCCAGCGCGTCTTTCATCTGGCCGGCGCCGGGCAGCATGCCCAGCAGGTTGCCGATCGGGCCCATCTTGCGGATGGCCAGCATCTGCTCCAGGAAGTCCTCCAACGTCAGCTCGCCGGTGCCGATCTTGGCGGCGGCGGCCTCGGCCTGCTCGGCGTCGAAGACCTGCTCGGCCTGCTCGATCAGGCTGAGCACGTCGCCCATGCCCAGGATGCGGCTGGCCATCCGGTCGGGGTGGAAGACGTCGAAGTCCTCCAGCTTCTCGCCGGTGGAGGCGAAAAGGATTGGCACGCCGGTCACCTCGCGGACCGACAACGCGGCGCCACCGCGGGCGTCACCGTCGAGCTTGGTCAGCACGACGCCGGTGAAGCCGACGCCCTCGCGGAAGGCCTCGGCGGTGGTCACGGCGTCCTGACCGATCATCGCGTCGAGGACGAAGATCACTTCGTCGGGGTTGACGGCGTCGCGGATGGCGGCGGCCTGGCTCATCAGCTCCTCGTCGATGCCCAGCCGGCCGGCGGTGTCGACGATGACGACGTCGTGGTGCTTGGCGCGCGCCTCGGCCAGGCCCGCCGCCGCCACGGCGACCGGGTCGCCGGGACCGGATTCGGGGGACTCACCGGGATGCGGCGCGAACACCGGGACGCCGGCGCGCTCGCCGACGACCTGCAGCTGGTTCACCGCGGCGGGACGCTGCAGGTCGCACGCGACCAGCAGGGGGGTGTGGCCCTGCCCCCGCAGCCAGGCGGCCAGCTTGCCGGCCAGCGAGGTCTTGCCGGAACCCTGCAGGCCGGCGAGCATCACGACGGTCGGCGGTGTCTTGGCGAAGGCGAGCTGGCGGGTCTCACCGCCCAGGATGCCGATCAGCTCTTCGTTGACGATCTTGACCACCTGCTGGGCCGGGTTGAGGGCCCCGGAGACCTCCGCGCCCCTGGCGCGGTCCTTGATCCTGGTGACGAACGCGCGCACCACGGGCAGCGACACGTCGGCTTCCAGCAGCGCCAGCCGGATCTCGCGAGTGGTGGCCTCGATGTCGGCGTCGGTCAGTCGACCCTTGCCACGTAGTCCCTGAAGGGCACCGGTCAACCGGTCGGACAGCGATTCAAACACCCCGCCAGCCTAGTGGTACTGCAAGCGCGGCGGCCCGTCGACCGCGACACTGAAACCACGCACACGACACGCCGCAGAACGTGTGCGTGGTTTCAGTCTCGAGGAAGCGGCGCGCGGGCTTGAATGGCCTCATGCTCGAGGTGATCGACAAGGGAGCCTGCAGCCCGGACCATCCGGTGCCGCTGCTGTTCGTGCACGGCGGGTGGCACGCCGCGTGGTGCTGGGACGACGGTTTCCTGGACTACTTCGCCGACGCCGGCTATCGCGCGGTCGCGATGAGCCTGCGCGGGCACGGCGCCAGCCCGACGGACAAGCCGCTGCACAAGGTTTCGATCGAGGACTACCTCGACGACGTCCGCACGGTCGCCGACGACCTGGGCGGCTCCCCGGTGCTCATCGGCCATTCCCTCGGCGGCTACACGATCCAGCGCTACCTCGAGGACCGCACCGCCCCGGCCGCCGTGCTGGTGGGCTCGCTGCCGCCGTCGGGTGTGCTCGGGGCCTCGCTGCGCGTCTGGCGGCGCCGTCCGTGGATGACCGTGCACTCGTTCAACGACCCCACCTTGGTCAGATTCCTGCGCACGCAGAAGCTGGCGCGCGGGTATTTGTTCTGCGCGGACACGCCCGAGCACATCGTCGAATCCTGTTGGCACCGCGCCGGCCCGGAGAGCATCCGCGCGGCGATGACCGACCCGATGTTCCGCCGGGTCAAGACGCAGCGGGTGACGACGCCGATGCTGGTGCTCGGCGCCACCCACGACGGCTTCGTCAGCGTCGGCGCGGTGCGCGCCACGGCGCGCGCGTACGCGACCGAGGCGGAATTCTTCGACATGGGTCACAACATGATGCTCGAGCCGGGCTGGGCCGACGTCGCCCGACGCATCGACGCGTGGCTGGTGGCGCGCGACCTGGCGAGCCGGGTGGGATAACCCGCTCGAGTCGTTGCTGCGCCGAAAAGCGTTGGCGTGCTAGATTTCACAGCCACCGCTCAATCACGCCGGCCTCGTCGAAAACTGCACCATGGGGGGAAATGTCCGTGCAACCGGTCGCTCGCACGGATGCCGGCGTCGACGACAGCGGCCGGGCGCTGCGCGGGTGGCAGCGCCGGGCGTTGGTGAAATACCTGGCCGCCCGGCCGCGCGATTTCCTGGCCGTCGCGACCCCGGGGTCCGGCAAGACGACGTTCGCGCTGCGGGTGGCCGCCGAGCTGCTGAGCCAGCGCGCCGTCGAGCAGATCACGGTCGTGGTGCCCACCGAGCACCTCAAGGTGCAGTGGGCGCAGGCCGCGGCGCGGCACGGCATCGCCCTGGACCCGAAGTTCTCCAACTCCAACGCCCACACGTCGGGCGAGTACCACGGCGTCATGGTCACCTACGCTCAGGTCGCCGCGCACCCGACGCTGCACCGGGTGCGCACCGAACAGCGCAGGACGCTGGTCGTCTTCGACGAGATCCATCACGGCGGGGACGCCAAGACCTGGGGTGACGCGATCCGCGAGGCCTTCGGCGACGCCACGCGCCGGCTCGCCCTGACGGGCACGCCGTTTCGCAGCGACGACAGCCCGATCCCGTTCGTCGCCTACGAATCGGGCGCCGACGGGGTCCGGCGGTCGCGGGCCGACCACACCTACGGCTACGCCGAGGCCCTCGCCGACGGGGTGGTCCGGCCGGTGGTGTTCCTGGCCTACTCCGGGGAGGCGCGCTGGCGCGACAGCGCCGGCGAGGAGCACGCCGCGCGGCTCGGCGAGCCGCTGACCGCCGAGCACACGGCGCGAGCCTGGCGGACGGCGCTCGACCCGGCCGGGGAATGGATGCCGGCGGTGATCGCGGCCGCCGACCAGCGGCTGCGCCAGAAGCGCGCGCACGTGCCCGACGCGGGCGGCATGATCATCGCCTCCGACCGCACCGCCGCCCGCGCCTACGCCGCCCTGCTGACCAGGCTGACCTCGGAGGCGCCGACGGTGGTGCTGTCCGACGATCCCGGATCGTCGGCTCGCATCAGCGAATTCGCCGCCGGCAGCAGCCGCTGGCTGGTGGCCGTGCGGATGGTCTCCGAGGGCGTCGACGTGCCCCGGCTCTCGGTCGGCATCTACGCCACCAGCGCCTCGACTCCCCTGTTCTTCGCGCAGGCCATCGGCCGGTTCGTGCGCTCGCGCCGGCCCGGCGAGACCGCGAGCATCTTCCTGCCGTCGGTGCCCAACCTGCTGCAGCTGGCCAGCGAGCTGGAGGCGCAACGCAACCACGTGCTCGGGGAGCCGCACCGCCCGGACGAGGATCCCCTCGACGGCGATCCCGCCACCAGGACGCAGACGGAGAAAACCGAAGCCGACAACGGCTTCACCTCGTTGGGCGCCGACGCCGAGCTGGATCAGGTCATCTTCGACGGCTCGTCCTTCGGCACCGCGGCCCCGGCCGGCAGCGACGAGGAGGCCGACTACCTCGGCATCCCGGGCCTGCTGGACGCCGAGCAGATGCGGGCGCTGCTGCACCGCCGCCAGGACGAACAGCTCCAGCGACGGGCCGCGCAGGGGGTGCCGGCCGCGGTCTCCGCGCCGCCGTCGATGCACGGCCAGCTGCGGGAGCTGCGCCGCGAGCTCAACACGCTGGTGTCGGCCACGCACCACCGCATCGGCAAGCCGCACGGCTGGATCCACAGCGAGCTTCGCCGCCGTTGCGGGGGCCCGCCGATCGCCGCCGCGAGCCGCGAGCAGATTCAGGCCCGCATCGAGGCCCTGCGGCGGCTCAACGCCGAGCACTCCTGAACTAGTCGCCGACCGGCTCCTGCAGCACCTCGACCGCGGGGCCGCCCAGCACTCCCAGCAGGTTCTGCTCGATCGCCGCCCGCGCCTCCGGTTCGGCGTTGGCATCCACCGTCACGCAGAAGACGTCGGCCGCCGTCGACCCGAAGGTGTTCACCTTGGCCCAGGCGATGTCGGCGCCGGCGCGTTCCAGCGCGCTGGTCAGCAACGCGAGCAGCCCCATGCGGTCCATGGCGCGCACCTCGAAGAGCAACTGGCCGGCCGTCGCGGTGTCGAGCCAGAGGATGCGCGGCGGGGCGGTCGACCGGGTGACGGGGACACCGGCCTGAATCTCGCCGGCCCGCGCGGTGGCGGCGCTGACGGCGTCGCTGTCGCGCCTCTCCAGCGTGCCGAGGACATCGAGGTCGCCGGCCAGCGCGCCGTTGAATTGCTGGCGCAGCAAGCCCGATTCGGGCGGCGAGCCGAACACCGGCGACACGACGAACTCGACGATCGCCACGCCCTCGTGAATGTTGGCCAGCGCCGAGTGAATTCGCAACGAGTTCAGCGCCAGCACCGCGGCGGCCTTGGACACCAGCCCGCGCTGGTCCGGCGCGAGCATCACCGCGGTCAAGCGCTCGCGGTCACCGGGTGTGATCTCCACATGCACGCCGCGCCCGGCCGCCAGCGAAAGATAATGCGGCGCAACCGGTTCGGCTTCCGGCAGCGGCTCGCCCGCCATCACCAACCGGCAACGACGGACCAGATCCTCGATCAGCGACGCCTTCCAGTCGCTCCACACCCCGGGCCCGGTGGCCTTCGAATCCGCCTCGGCCAGCGCGTGCAGCAGCTCGAGCAGCTGCGGGTCCCCGTTCAGGGCAGCGGCCACCGACTCGATGGTCTTGGGGTCGTTGAGGTCGCTCCGGGTGGCGGTGATCGGCAGCAGTAGATGGTGGCGAACCATGCCGGCGAGCGTCTCGGTGTCCTGGGTCGACAAGCCGAGCCGCTCGCCGATCGGGATCGCCAGATCCGCGCCGAGCACGCAGTGATCGGTGCCGCGGCCCTTGCCGATGTCGTGCAGCAGGGCGCCCAGCGCAAGCAGGTCGGATCGCGCCACGCGGGTGGTGAGCGGGGCGGCGTTGACGGCGGTTTCGACGATGTGGCGGTCGACGGTCCACTTGTGCGAGACGTCACGCGGGGGCAGGTCGCGCACCGCGTCCCATTCGGGGAAGAGGCGGCCCCACAACCCGGTTCGGTCCAGCGACTCGATCGTGTTCACCGTCGTCGGTCCCGCCAGGAGCACGACCAGTAGGTCGTCCAGCGCCTCCCGCGGCCACGGCGACGGCAAGTCGCCGGCGCTGTCGGCCAGCCGTTTGAGCGTGCCGGCGCCGATGGGCAGGCCGGTGTCCGCCGACGCGGCCGCGACGCGCAGCACCAGCCCGGGGTCGGTCTGGGGGTGGGCGTCGCGGGCGAGCACCACCTCGCCGTCGTACTCGACCACGCCCTCGTCCAGCGGTCGCCGCCGCGGGCGCCGCACCAAAGCGGTGAAGCCGCGTCGCGGCAGCGCGTTCTGCGCGGTCCGCAGCCCGGTCTCGGCGTGGTAGGCGATGGTGCGGCTGGCGCTGGACAGCATGCGCGACAACGCAAATCGGTCCCCGATGCCCAGCGCGGCGCTCACCTCGTCGGCGAATTGCGCCAGCAGTTGGTCGCGGCCGCGGCCCGATACCCGGTGCAGTTCGGTGCGGACGTCGAGCAGCGCCAGGTATGCGGCGTCCAGCGAGCCCCCCGGCGCGTCCGGGTGGCCCATGCCGTGGCGGTCGATGAGCTGCGCGATGCCGAGCGCGTCGAGCAGTTGGACGTCGCGCAGCCCGCCGCGGCCGGACTTCAGGTCCGGCTCGGCCCGCTGCGCGATCCGCCAACACCGTTGCCAGCGTTCGTAAGTCATCGCGACGAGCTCGTCCATCCTGGACCGGATCGCGCTGCGCCACTGGCGCCGCGCCCCGTCGATCAGCTCCGCCGACAGCTGCGCGTCGCCGGCGATGTGGCGCGCGTCCAGCATGCCCAGCGCGGCCACCAGGTCGCTGTTGGCGACGCCCAGGGCGCCCGGCACCGTGCGCACGCTGTGGTCGAGCCGAACGTTGGCGTCCCACAGCGGGTACCACAGCCCGTCGGCGACGTGGCGCAGCACATCGTCAGACTTGTTGTCGTGCAACAACATCAGGTCCTGTCTCTTATACACA
>NZ_LATC01000044.1:0-39434 GCF_001414075.1 Mycobacterium sp. UM_11
GATGTGTATAAGAGACAGGCCCACATCGAAACCGCCTCGAAGCACGGCGATCTCGCCGTGTACGTCGTCACCGCCGTCAGCGTCGTCTTCCTCAACCTGCTGCACGGGGTGCTGATCGGGCTCGCGCTGGCCATCGCGCTGACCGGGTGGCGGGTGATCCGGGCCAAGGTCGAGGCCAAGCCGGTCGACGACGAGTGGGAGGTGACCATCGAGGGCGCCGCGTGCACGTTCCTGGCGCTCCCGCGCCTGACGCGGGTGCTGACGTCCATCCCGGCCGGAACCGTTGTCACCGTGCATGTTTCGGTGCACTACCTGGATCACGCGGCGCACCAGACGATCAGCGACTGGCAGCGCCAGCACGAGGCCAACGGCGGCACGGTCCGCATCCAGGGCGCGCTCGAGACGGGTCACTCGCCGCGCAAGGCCGAGGGTGAGCTGGTGGAAACCGAAAGGCCCGAGGCGGCTGCGTGATTGGGGGTTAGCGCGGGCAATATCAACCCCGCGCCATCGCCTCCAGCCGGCGGATGCGGTCCTCGATCGGCGGGTGCGTCGAGAACAGCGAGCCGATTCGCTCACCCGCGCGGAACGGGTTGGCGATCATCAGGTGCGCCTGGCTGGCCAGCTGCGGCTCCGGGGGCAGCGGGGCGGCCTGCACACCGCCGGAGATCTTGCGCAGGGCCGACGCCAGGGCCAGCGGATCGCCGGTCAACGCCGCGCCCGACTCGTCCGCCTGATACTCCCGTGACCGGGAAACCGCCAGCCGCACCACGGTCGCCGCGATCGGGCCCAGCAGCGAAACAAACAGCAGCGCAAAGGGATTGCCTTCGTCGTCGCGGTCGCCGCCGAGGAACATCGCCATGTAGGACAGGGCGGTGATGATCGACGCCATCGCGCCGGCGATGCACGAAATGAGGATGTCGCGGTTGTAAACGTGCGACAGCTCGTGTCCCAGCACCGCGCGCAGCTCGCGCTCGTTGAGGATCCCCAAAATGCCGGTGGTGCAACACACCGCGGCGTTGCGCGGGTTGCGCCCGGTCGCGAAGGCGTTGGGCGCGTTGGTGTCGCTGATGTAGAGCCGCGGCATCGGCTGGTGCGCGGCGGTGGCGAGCTCGCGCACGATCCGGTACATCACCGGCGCCTGCAGCTCCGACACCGGCTGCGCGTGCATCGCCCGCAGCGCAAGCTTGTCGCTGTTGTAGTACGTGTAGATGTTCATCCCGACGGCGAACAGCACCGCCAGGAACATCGCCGTCCTGCCGAACAGCGAGCCCACAAACACGATCAACGCGGACATACCGACCAACAAGGCGAAGGTCTTCAGCCAGTTGGCATGGGGATGCCAGGTCATCGGTGTCCTCCTTGGAGCATCAACTATCGCTCATTGAACGCCTGAAACGGCGGCCAAGGTTCCCCCGACGCGCTAGCCGTGCCGGCTGATGGTGTAGTCGACCAGCGTCTGCAGCGCCCGCCGACCGGGCAGGTCGGGCAAAAGGGCCAGCTCGTCGCGGGCCTGCGCGGCGTACCCGGCCAACGTTTCCTTGGCCTTCGCCATCCCCGGGGAGGCCCGCAACAGCGCGAGCGCCTCGGCCACCGCGTCGTCGTCCTCGATGGGCCCGGCCAGCAGCTCGCGCAGCCGCGCCGCGTCGGGCCCGGTTTCGCGCAGGGCGTAGAGCATCGGCAGGGTGTGCACGCCTTCGCGCACGTCGGTGCCGGGCAGCTTGCCCGACTCGTGCGAGTCGCTGTCGATGTCGATGATGTCGTCGGAGATCTGGAAGGCGGTGCCGACGATGCCGCCGAGGCGGCTGAGCCGCTCGACCTGCTCGCCGTCGGCGCCCGAGAACATGGCCCCGAACCGGCCGGCCGCGGCGATCAGGCAGGCGGTTTTCTCGTACACCACCTTCAGGTAGTGCTCGATCGGGTCCGCCCCCTCGGCGGCTCCCGTCAGGCCGCGGGTCTCCCGCATCTGCCCGGTCACCAGTTGGGCGAAGGTCTCGGCGATCAGCCGCACCGCCTCCGGGCCCAGCCGCGAGACCAGGCGCGACGCGGTGGCAAACAGGTAGTCGCCGGCCAGGATCGCGACGTTGTTGCCCCAGCGGACGTTCGCGGTGGGCGCGCCCCGGCGCACCTCGGCCTCGTCCATCACGTCGTCGTGGTAGAGCGTGGCCAGGTGCACCAGCTCGATGACCGCGCCCGCGATGGTCACCTCGTGCGCGTCGGGGTTCGGCCCCAGCTGCGCGGACAGCACGGTGAACAGCGGGCGGAATCGCTTGCCCCCGGCCTTGAACAGGTGCGTCAGCGAGTCGATCATCACGTCGTCGGCGCCGCGCAGCTCGGTGTCCATGAGCTGCTCGACCCGCCCGACGCCGTCGCGCACGGTCGCCGCGAATGCGGCGTCGCCGAAGTCAACGCCCGCCACCACCGTCGCCGGAGTCCTCACGCGACCAACATACTGGTGGATGTGTTGACCGGAGCCGACGTGGTGGTCGTGGGTGCCGGACCCGCGGGTTCGGCGGCCGCCGCGTGGGCCGCGCGGGCGGGCACCGACGTGCTGGTCGTCGATTCAGCCAGCTTCCCCCGCGACAAGGCGTGCGGGGACGGGTTGACCCCGCGCGCGGTCGCCGAGTGCGAGCGCCTCGGCCTGGGCGACTGGCTGGACACCCGAATCCGGCACCGGGGCCTGCGGATGAGCGGGTTCGGCGGCGAGGTGGAGGTCGGCTGGCCGGGCCCGTCGTTTCCCTCGACCGGCAGCGCGGTGGCCCGACTCGAGCTGGACGACCGAATCCGCAAGGTGGCCGAGGAGTCCGGCGCGCGGATGATGCTCGGCACGAAAGCGGTTGCGGTCCATCATGATCCGTCCCGGCGAGTGGTGTCGCTGACGCTGGCCGACGGCACCGAGGTGGGTTGCCGGCAGTTGATCGTGGCCGACGGGGCCCGGTCCTCGCTGGGCCGCAAGCTGGGCCGGCGGTGGCATCAGGAGACGGTGTACGGGGTCGCCGCCCGCGGGTACCTGACCACCCCGCGCGCCGACGACCCGTGGCTCACGTCGCACCTGGAGCTGCGCTCCCCGGACGGTGCGGTGCTGCCCGGCTACGGCTGGATCTTCCCGCTCGGCAACGGGCAGGTGAACATCGGCGTCGGGGCGTTGTCGACGTCCAAACGGCCGGCCGACCTGGCGTTGCGACCGCTGATCAACTACTACACCGACCTGCGCCGGGACGAGTGGGGCTTTACCGGGGCGCCGCGGGCCGTGTCGTCGGCGCTGCTGCCGATGGGCGGCGCGGTGTCCGGGGTAGCCGGGCCCAACTGGATGCTGATCGGCGACGCGGCGGCCTGCGTCAACCCGCTGAACGGCGAGGGCATCGACTATGGGATGGAGACGGGCCGGCTGGCCGCCGAGCTGCTGGACTGTCGCGACCTGTCGCACGTGTGGCCGTCGCTGCTGCAACAGCATTACGGCCGGGGGTTCTCGGTCGCGCGCCGGCTGGCCCTGCTGCTGACCTTTCAGCGGTTCCTACCCGCGACCGGTCCCATCGCGATGCGCTCCCCCAGGCTGATGACGATCGCCGTGCGGGTGATGGCCAACCTGGTGACCGACGAGGACGCGGACTGGGTGGCACGGGCCTGGCGGGGCGGCGGGCGGCTGTCCCGGCTGCTCGATCGCCGGGTGCCGTTCAGCTGAGCCCTACCCCGTCCGGCCTGCTGTTTTTCCCCGCGCCCCAGATGAGAGGTGTATAGTCCGGCTAATGAAGGGAACGAAGCTGGCTACTATTGGCGGCCTGGCCGCCACCGCCATTGCGCTGGCCGCGCCGGCGCTGGCCTCGCCGCCGCCGTCCAACGACTACGACGCGCCGTTCAAGAACACCGTCAACGGGTTCGGCATCTACCAGCCGCAGGATCAGCTCGCGTGGCTGGGCAAGATCACCTGCGACCGCATCGGCCGCGGCGTGGACGGTGACCCGTACAAGTCGGCGAACTTCATTCAGCACAACCTGCCGCGCGGCACCACCCAGGGCCAGGCGTTCCAGTTCCTCGGCGCCGCTGTCGACCACTACTGCCCGGACCAGATCGGGTTCGTGCAGCGCGCCGGCACTCACTAAGCAGTTCTCAACGCAGCGGCTTGTAGGCCGCGTGCAAGGCCACGATGCCGCCGGTCAGGTTGCGCCATCGCACCGCGGCCCAGCCGGCCCGTGAAATGTCGTGCGCCAATCTCGTCTGGTCGGGCCACGCCCTGATCGACTCCGCGAGGTAGACGTAGGCGTCGGGGTTGCTGGACACCGCGCGCGCCACCCGGGGCAGCGCCCGCATCAAGTACTCCTTGTAGGCGGTGGCGAACAGCGCGTTGGTGGGCGTGGAGAATTCGCACACCACCAACCGGCCCCCCGGCCGGGTGACGCGCGCCATCTCGCGCAGCGCCGCCTGCGGGTCGACGACATTGCGAAGCCCGAAACTGATTGTGACAGCGTCGAATACACCCTCGCCGAACGGCAGCCGGGTGGCGTCGGCGGCCACCTTCGGCACCCTGCGGGCGGCGCCCGCCGCGAGCATGCCGACCGAGAAATCGGCCGCCACGCACCACGCCCCCGACTTCTCCAGTTCGACGGTGGACACCGCGGTTCCCGCGGCCAGGTCCAACACCTTCTGGCCCGGTCCGATCGACAGCGCCGACCGGGTGGCCTGCCGCCAGTAGCGGTCCTGGCCCAGCGACAGCACGGTGTTGGTCACGTCATACCGGCGGGCGACGCCGTCGAACATCGACGCGACGTCCCGGGGGTCCTTGTCCAACGCCGCGCGACTCACGATGGAAACGCTACCTGCCGGGAATGAGAAGGCCACATCGGCGTTGTAGCAGTGCGTGACTGAAAAAGTTTGGTTTATCACCGGTACATCGCGGGGTTTCGGACGGGCGTGGGCAATAGCGGCGCTGGAGCGCGGCGACAAGGTGGCCGCGACGGCGCGCAACACGGCATCGCTGGACGACTTGGTTGAACAATATGGCGAGAGGCTGTTGCCGATCCGGTTGGACGTCACCGATCGGGACGCCGACTTCGCCGCGGTCAAGCGGGCGCACGACCACTTCGGGCGCCTGGACATCGTGGTGAACAACGCCGGCTACGGGCAGTTCGGGTTCGTCGAGGAGCTCTCCGAGAGCGACGCGCGCGATCAGATCGAGACGAACGTCTTTGGGGCGCTGTGGATCACCCAGGCCGCGCTCCCATACCTGCGCGATCAGGGCAGCGGCCACATCATCCAGGTGTCCTCGATCGGTGGCATCACGGCATTCCCCTTGGTCGGCATCTACCACGCGTCGAAGTGGGCGCTGGAGGGCTTTTCGCAGGCGCTTGCGCAAGAGGTCGCCCCGTTCGGCGTGCACGTCACGCTGATCGAGCCGGGCGGTTTCGACACCGACTGGGCCGGGGATTCGGCCAAGCACGCCGACCCGCTGCCGGCGTACGACGAGGTTCGCGCCGCCGTGCAGGCCGAGCGCAGCAAGCGCTGGGCCAGCCCGGGCAATCCGGAGGCATCGGCCGCGGCACTGTTGAAGGTGGTCGACGCCGAAAAGCCGCCGCTGCGAGTGTTTTTCGGTGCGTCACCGCTGGAGACGGCCAAGGCGGACTACGAGAGCCGGCTGCGTACCTGGGAGGAATGGCAGCCCGTCGCGGAGCTGGCGCAGGGGTAGCTAGAGGGTCGCAAAGAATCAAGCCCAAATGGGTCCGACGGGTCGGTAGACGTTCGTCAGCGCCTGCCGAATGGCCGACAGTTTGGGGGCACGGTCTTTCCCCGGTCGAATGGCGTACCTCGTGTCCAAAAGCATTTGTCGCCCCCAGGCGCGAACGCTTTCGTATTCCTGGTCGACGTGGCCGAATAGTACGGTCACGAAACCTACTTGACCGTAGACAACGTCGCCGCCGATCATGACCAGCTCCACCTCCGCGGGGGTCGACTGGCAAATCGACTCGTATGGGTCGTGATCTTGACGCGCCATAACCACCAGGTCGGCAGCGCGCCCGACCTCCAAGCGGCCCAGCTTATCTCCCAACCCTGCGACGCCCGCGGCCCCGGAGGTGACCATCGTGACCAACTCTTTGGCCGTCATCGGATGATTCTGGTTTTTCAGCTCCTCACGAGCGACTTTCATTTCCGCGAGCAGGCTCTGCGAGCCGCTCGGAAGCCAGTCCGCCCCGAGGGCCACGGGCATGCCGATGTCGAGAGCATCGGCGACATGGGTCGTCTGGTCGTAGAGCCTCAGATTGGATTGCGGCGACCAGACCAGCCGTGCTCCCACCGCGTGGGCCTGCTCGAACTGTTCGCGGCTCAATGCGGTGCCGTGAATGATGATGGTCGCGGCGGTCAGCCCACCCAACTTCACTAAATGGTCGAACTCATCCTGCGACCGCTGATTGTCAGCTCGCCCCTCGGCCAGGTGCACGTACAGCGCGTTCACTTCGCCGGCATCGATCGACTCGAGGATCTTCTTGAAAGCGGGGCCGCCGCGCGGTGAGTCGAGGCTTGACGGGAGGTCGATCACCGCGCGCGCACGATGCTCGCCGAAAATCGTTCCGTCGACATTGCGAACCATCGACTCTTCGGACCCTTGTGTCTTCAGGCTCGCGCCCTGGATCGCGGTGACGCCTCCGACGAGGGCCCGTATCTCCGCATAGCGCAGCTGATAACCCGTCGGCAACGTGCTGAGCAGATCGTTCTGCGGTTCCCGGATCAGTTCCTGATATGGCTTACTGCTCCGCCATGCGTACCTATTGACGTAGGTCTTTGGCGGCTCCCACGGAGCGAAGACGTTGAACTCAGGATGGCCGTGGAGATCTAGCATTCCGGGCAGAATTACACCGTCCGTCTGCAAGCACGAAAATACGCCCTCCGGCTGTTTGGTGCTGATGTCGGTAATCACCCCGCCTGCCACCGTTATCCAGCCATCTTGGGTGCTGTCGGGCGTGATCAGCGTTCCGCCGATTGCGACAGCCTGATCGGGTAGCGCGAACCCGCGGACATCGAGGCCGTCCAAGCCCCGGGCCTCCGGGATCTCCAACGCGTCGGGCATGCCTTGCAGGTAGGCGTCCATGAAGAGATTGGATCTACGTGTTTGTGTCATGTCTTCCTCCACCTAAGACGTAATCAGTCTTAATCCGGAATGGGCCTCCTCGGCGGATAATGGACGAAACTGATGCACTAGATCTTGATGCGACCGAGGACTGAGGGGAAACATGATCAGCTTCGACAGCGGCCCACCATTGGCATTCGCCGAGCACTTCGCAAAGTTGCCGGAAATCGCCGAGGAATACCGAAAATACTTTTGGTATGACTGGGGTCCGGTTTTCTACCGGGGCCGTCTGACCGGAGACGCGCGATTGATCGGTATCGGGTCCGACCCGGGACCTACCGAACGTATCGTTGGACGGACCCTGGTCGGCGACGCCGGTCAACGCGTCCAAGGATTTGTGGCCAAGCTGGGTCTGACCCACTCCTACGTTCTGGTCAACGCCTACCCGGTGGCAGTGCATCCCTCAAACGTCGGTGAAGCCAAGCCTGTGCTGGCAGACCCACAACAAACCGCTTGGCGAAATCGGTTCTATGACATGCTTGTTGGGCCCAGCCTTGAGGCCGTTGTCGCGTTCGGCGCGAATGCCTCGGCAGCGCTTGAACTATGGACGACGAAACCGGACGTACCAACGTTCCAAGTGCCGCACCCGTCGAGCCATGACACCACAACTTTGCTCAACAAGTGGCGCGCGTCCGTCCCTGAACTTCGCAGCGTGATAACGCCCGACGAGGACGGCGACACAACACTGCCCAACTATGGCGATTCATTCGAAGAAGCTGACTACCAGCGGATCCCGTCAGTTGATCTTCCATTCGGCCTGCCGCCCTGGATGGGCGACGACTCGTGGGGACGGCGGGCGCAACCTAGGCACAACAATTGCGTGAGCCGCCCACCTAACGACCCCGACCACACACTTATTTGGCAGGCCCCGACAGAGGCTGAATTCACCTTGAGCCACTGACGCGCTGTTCGGGTCGCGACTTCGACACCAGGCGCAGGCTCAACTGTCATCTGTACGCAAAGACAGGTAGTCGGCTACGCATGTGGTGGGCTCTCGCGCCCCTGAGACTCGGTGGTGGAAGCACACCACCGACGACTCACGGGGACCACCATGACCATCACGGTTGACGCGCCGACCTGCCCGAGTGTGTTTGATGCCGGCCTTCCCACGATCGACTACGAGCATTGCCGCAACATCGAGGAGGCCCACGCGATCATCCGCGGCGCGCGCCAGCAAGCGTCGATCGCCATCGGCCCGCACGGCCCGGAATTGCTGACCTACGAACTGGTTCGAACCGTCTTGCGCGACCCGCGATTCCGCGTGCCCCAGGGCATGTTCCTTGCCTCGCAGGGCATCACCTCCGGCCCGCTGTGGGAGCGCGTCGCGACCAACCTGATCAGCCTCGACGGGGCCGAGCACCACCGGCTGCGCCGGCTGGTGTCCAAAGCCTTCACCCCACGAGCCACCGCGCGGCTGCGTACGACGATCACCGACGTGATCAACGAACTGATCGACCACCACATCGCAGCCGGGCGCTGCGAGGTGGTCGTCGACATCGCCCGCCAGTACCCCATCCCGATCATCTGCGCGTTGTTGGGCGCCCCGGCCGGGGACTGGAAGCTGTTCTCGGAGTGGACCGACGACATCTTCAAGGTCTTCAGCTGGGACGTCGCCGCCCACCAGCGCAGCATCTTGGCCGCGTGGGACGAGCTCGACGCCTACATCGACGGCATGGTCGCGCAGCGCCGCCACAACCTGACCGACGACCTGATCTCCGACCTGATCCGCGCCGAAGACGACGGCGACCACCTCACCGCCGATGAGCTGCGGATGCTGGTGGCGGGCCTGCTGATGGCCGGCACCGACACCACCCGCAACCAGCTGGCCGCCTCGGTACACGCGCTGTGCGACCGCCCCGACGAGTGGACGTTGCTCGCCGAGCATCCCGAGCTCGCGAACGGCGCGGTCGAAGAGACCATGCGGCATTCACCGGTCGTTGGCGCCACCTTGCGCATCGCGCTCGAGGACGTCGAAATCGCCGGGGTCGCAATCCCCGCCGGCACCCTGGTCATCGCGAACACCGCCGCCGCCAACCGCGATCCCGCCGTCTACGACGAACCCGACCGCCTCGACATCACCCGGGCGGGGGCCCCGCCGATGCAGACGTTCGGCGCCGGCATGCACTACTGCCTGGGCGCCAACCTCGCGCGGCTCGAGCTCGCCGAGGCTCTGGCGGTCATCACGCGGCGCATGCCCAACGCCCACCGCACCGGACCCGCCCCGTGGAAGCCCCTCACCGGGCTCAGCGGACCGGCAACGTTGACGATCAAATTCAGCCAGTACAGCTGACCGTCGCGTCGGCAATCAGGCCATTGAGTGCGAAATCGGTGCTGCCGCAAAGAATTCGCGCAGCGAATCGGCCATCCGCGTCCGCACCGGTGCACCCGAGATGACCACGTCGACCATGGCCGGCGACAGGTGGGTGTGGCCCCGAGCGCGCACATGCTCGGTCGGTACGCCCGCCGCTTCGAGCGCGGCGGCGTAGGCCTCGCCGACGTCGCGCAGGGGATCGAACTCGGCGGTCACCACGATCGCCGGCGGCAGCCCGGACAGGTCGACGGCAGTCAAGGGGGCGAATCGCGGATCGTCGCGATCCGCCGCGTCGATGTAATGGTCGTAGAACCAGCGAAGTAGCGGCGTCGTGAGGCCGTAGCCGTCCGCATTCTCGATGAAGGATGCGCGCGTCATGTCGCCGGACGTCACGGGCGTCAACAACACCTGGCCCGCGATCGTCGGGCCGTTCATGTCCCGCGCCAGCCGGCACACCACGGCCGCGAGGCCTCCGCCCGCGCTCCAGCCGCACACCGCCAACCGACCCGGGATCCCGCCGAGCGCCCCGGCGTTGTCGGCGACCCACCGCACCGCGGCCATCGCGTCGTCGACGGCCGCAGGGAAGCGATGCTCGGGCGCATGACGGTAGTCCGCCGAGACCACCATGGCGCCGCTTCGCGCGCACAGGTCGCGGCACAGTGGATCATCCGAGGCGGCGTCACCGAGAACGTAGCCCCCGCCATGGAAATACACGACCAACGGGTGCGGGCCCGCGGTAGTGGGCCGGTAGAGCCGGTACGCCAAATCGCCGGCGGCGCCGGACAACACACCGTCGACGATCTCGCCGACATCGGGTCCCGGCGGCCGAACCATCGACATCTGCGCGTACAACGCGCGGGCGTCCTCGACGGCCATCGATTCCATCGGCGGCAGGTTCATCTCCGCCGCGGCGTTGAGGACCATCTCCACGTCCGGCTGCAACCGGCGCACCACCCCGTCGTTGCACCGAGAGCCGGCGGGACCGGACAGGCGGAAACCCAGATAGTCCCGGGCGACAACCTCATCACAGCCGGCGCGGTAGAAGTCCAGGCCCGCGCAATAGGCCAGGAAAACCCGCGGCTTTCCGGGCACATTGGCGCCCATGTACCACGAGTTCGCCGACGGGTAGAGCGTGATGTCGGCGCAGTCGTTGACGTGTTGCGTCCACCCGGCTTCGGCCGTTTCGGTGGGCTCGATGACCTCGAAACCTTCCGCGCCCAGGTAACCGAGGCAGTCGAGCACCCAGTCCGCGTGCTGTTCGATCGACACGACCATATTCGTCAGCACCGAGGGGCTACCGGGGCCGGTGATGAAAAACAGGTTGGGAAAGCCGGCCGTGCTCAGCCCGAGGTACGTCTGCGGGCCGTGCGCCCATTTGTCCTTGAGCGCCACGTCGTTTCGGCCCCGGAAGTCGACGGCGGTCAGCGCGCCGGTGACGGCGTCGAAACCGGTGGCGAAGACGATCGCGTCCAGGGCGAACGACTCGTCGACGGTGTCGATGCCCGTTTCCGTGACTTGCCGGATGGGGTGCTTGCGGACGTTGACCAGGCGCACGTGCGGCAGGTTGTAGGTGGCGTAGTAGTTCGTGTCCAGGCAGGGCCGTTTCCCCGCGACGGGGTGATCGGTGGGGCATAGATCGGCCGCCGTCTGCGGATCGTCGACGATGGCGCGGATCTTGTTGCGGAAGAACTCTGCGAAGTCGGCGTTGGCCGCGGCGTTGCTCATCACATCGGAGAATGCGTTCACCGATTCGAACAGCAGGCCGCCGGACCAGACTTGCTCGTAACGTCGTTGCCGTTCGGCCTCCGACACGCTGAAGGTCGGGGTGATGCTTCGCTCCATCGGAATGCCGGCCGGTGAAATCCTTGCCGCCGCACGGTATTCCGCCTCATTCGCGGTTTGCGCGAGCTTCTCGGCCGACAACGGGCCGTTGCGCGCCGGGATCGAAAAATTCGGGGTCCGCTGAAAGACCACCAGTTCTCGCGCTTGCTGGGCGATGATCGGAATCGATTGCACTCCAGAGGATCCCGTGCCGATCACCGCCACCCGCTTGCCGCGGAAATCCACCGGCCCGTGCGGCCAGTTGCTGGTGAAGTACACGTCGCCGGCGAACCGCTCGAGTCCGTCGACCTCGGGCGGCTTCGGCGCGGAAAGGCAGCCCGTGGCCATCACGACGAAACGACAGGTGAGCTGATCCCCCGCGCCGGTGGCGATCCGCCACAACGAGGCATCGTCGTCCCAGCTCGCCCGCTGCACCCGTGTCGAGAAGGTGATGTGGCGCCGCAGGTCGTGCTTGTCGGCGACGTGATTGAGGTACCGCAATATCTCCGGCTGGGTGGCGTACTTCTCCGACCACTGCCAGTCGCGGCGCCAGTCGGGATCGAAGCTGTACATGTAGTCGACGCTGGGCACGTCGACCCGGGCGCCCGGATAGCGGTTCCAGTACCAGGTGCCGCCGAGGTCGTCGCCCGCCTCGAAGACGCGGAATCGGTAACCGGACCGACTTAGCCGGTAGGCAAGGTACAGGCCCGCGATGCCCGCGCCCACCACGACGACGTCGACGTCCGGCCGCAGCCGGTCTGTGCTGGCTGTATCGGTCATCGTCCGATGATCCCGCCACACCCGGCGGCTGTCTTGAGTACGGCAATACTCGCTTTGCTGCCGACCGGGGCCGACGAGCATCGGCAAAATGCGTCACCGTCTCGCGCCGCTCAAGCTCCTACCCGTCAACGAGGCCCAATTGGGGCCGACCGCCACCTAGGAGCGACGGATGGAAACCGACCGAAACAGCGATGACCGCCCGGGCCGCCATGAGCCGGTGTTTCGTGAGCGGTGGCGCGACCGCCAGTCCGCTGCGAGCCGCCCCGGTGAACTCATCAAGCAGCAGGGGTGGGTGAACCCGGGCCTTGTCGCACTCACCGTGCTGTTGGCAGCGGGCGCGGTGTACGCCGGTACCGTCAGCGTCGCGCAGACCGAGGCGCTACCAGCCGTCGCTCAAGGCGTCTGGGTCACGGCGAGTCGTGAGGGGGTGACACCGCCCCCACCGGGTGCGCCCGTCCAGTTCCGGGACCCCTCCGGCACGACGCAGGGCGTCGTCGTCGATGTGACCGCGACCGAGGTGAAGGCCGAATTGGCCCGTCCCGTTTCGGCACCGGCCGGTGAACTTGTTGTCCCACAGGGACGGCGGCGGCTGATCGGCGTGCTGATGCCGAGGCTGCGGTGAAGGGACGGACGCGGGCGATCCCGTACATCGCGCAGGCCGAGATGGCCGACTGCGGTGCCGCCGCGCTGGCCATGGCGCTCGGCTATCACGGGCGCCACGTTTCGCTCACCGAGATGCACGAAGCCACCGGGACCGGGCGCGACGGCGTGGACGCGTTGCGGCTAGCCGAGGCCGCGTCGGCGTACGGGTTGCGCGCCCGAGGGGTCGCCACCGAGCTCGACGACCTTCGGGACCTGCCGCGGGGCACCATATTACATTGGGGTGCAGCACATTTCGTTGTTCTCGACTCGACGTCACAGCGCGGCGTGACCATTGTCGATCCGGCCGCCGGGCGCTACCGGCTCAGCTGGGGCACCGTCAACGACCTCTACAGCGGCGTCGCGGTCATCCTGGAGCCCGGCGACAGTTTCGCGGCCGGTGGCCGGAAGGCCCCGGGGGCGTTGCATCACGCCCGGCGCCTGCTGGCCCGGTCGAGCGGAATCGCCCGCGTGCTGGTCACCTCGGTGGTGGTGCGGGTGATGGCGCTGGCGGTGCCGGCGCTGACCGGCGTGATCGTCGATCGGGTGGTGCCCAATGACGACGGGCGCTTGCTGAAAGTGCTGGCCGCCGTGATGGCCGCGCTGATCGGCTATTCGGTGCTCGCGACGTATCTGCGCGCCCAGCTGCTGTTACGGCTGCGCAGCCGCCTGGACGTCGACATGACGCTCGACTTCCTCGAGCACCTGGTGGACCTGCCGTACGCCTTCTTCATGAAGCGCTCCTCGGGGGACCTGATGATGCGATTGCGCAGCAACGCCACCGTTCGCGAGATCCTCACCACGGGCACCATCTCCGCGCTACTCGACGGCACGCTGGCCACCCTCTACCTGGTCGTCATATTCGTCCTGTCGCCGGCCCTGGGCGTCCTCGTCTGCGGGCTGGGTGCTGCCCAAGTCGCCGTGCTGTTCGCGGCACGCCGCCGCAACCAGCACCTGATGGGCGAGGCGCTGGCCACCGAGGCCCGCTCGCAGTCCTATGCCTACGAAATGTTTTCGGCCGTCGAGACGCTCAAGGCCGCCGGCGCGGAGCGTCGCGCCGTTTCTCACTGGACCAACCTGTTCGTCGCCGAAATGAATGTCTCGCTGCGCCGAGGGCGACTGGAGGCCCTCGTGTCGACCGCGATCCACGGCCTGGCGCTGTTGTCCCCCATCGCGGTGCTGCTGGTTGGCGCCGCCCTGACATCCGGCGGGCAGCTGTCGCTGGGCACCATGCTCGCCCTGGCCGCGCTGGCAACGGGATTCCTTGAGCCACTGGGCATTCTGGTCGCCACCGCGTTGCAGGTGCAGCTGCTCGGCAGCTATCTGGCCCGCCTCGACGACGTGTTCAACACCCCCACCGAAACCGCCGGTCGCGAGCTGCGGCATGCGCCGGAGCTCACCGGGTCGGTACGCGCCGAACGACTCACCTTCCGCTACGACCCCCACGGCCCACCGGTCGTCAACGACGCCAGCCTCGAGGTGCGCCCCGGACAGGTCCTGGCCATCGTCGGGCGTTCCGGCTCAGGCAAATCCACGCTCGGCCGGCTGCTCTTGGGTCTCTACGCCCCCTCGGAGGGCCGCGTCCTGCTCGACGGCATGGACCTTGCCGCCCTGCACCCGCGCAGCGTGCGCTCCCAAATTGGCGTGGTGACCCAAGACCCCTATATCTTCGGGCTGCCGATTCGCGACAACCTGGTGCTGGGCAACCCCGGCCTGCCGCTGGAACGGCTCGAGTCAGCCGCGGAGCTGGCCGGCATCGCCGACGATATCCGCGCGATGCCAATGGGATTCGATACCCCGCTCGTCGACGCGGGCGCATCGCTCTCGGGTGGTCAACGCCAACGGCTTGCCCTGGCGCGCGCGCTCGCTCCCCGGCCGCGGATCTTGTTGCTCGACGAGGCGACGAGCAGCCTCGACACCGTCACCGAGGCCAGGGTCCACGCCAACATCGCCCGACTCGGATGCACCGTCATCGTGATCGCGCACCGACTGGCCACCGTGATCGACGCCGACCAGATCGTGGTGATGGACAAGGGCCGGGTGGTCGAGGCCGGGTCTCACCTCGACCTGATGGCCGCTGGTGGTCATTACGCACAACTCGTAGCCGGACAACTCGTCGGCGAGACGACCCATTAGGAGCTGGAAATGAACGAATCGACATCCGCACTGAAGCCGAGTGGCTTCTTCGTGATGCGGGCACCGTTGCTCCCACTGGAGGAATTGGACCGCCTGCGCGCCGACTCCACCTACTGGCGCAGCCTGGTCGCGCGGCCGGAGATTCGGGAGGCGCTGCACCTCGCCTCGCCGGGGTTGACGCGCCGCTTGGTGGCGGGCGATCCGGACGCCCGAGTGATCGCCTCTGTGACCGCGTACCTGACCCGCATGTGCACCCGCGCAACACCATTCGGGCTCTTCGCCGGCTGCTCGCTGGGGAAGGTGAGTCCGGAACCGGGAGCTACCGCGCTGGTGGTCGACGGTCCGGAAGGGGTGAGCCGGCACAGCCGACCCGACACGGAGGTGCTGGCCGCGCTGGTGGAACGGCTACTGGCCGACCCGGCGACACGGCCGTCGATGAAGGTGGAACCCAACTCCAGCCGCTACCACGCGGCGGGCGCCATGCGGCTCATCGAAAGCCGGCTTCGCGACGGCCGTCGCACGCATCACCTGGTGGTGGTCGAGGACGACGCGCCGTTGCGGTGTGCGCTGGAGGGGGCCGCCGGCGGCCGCGTGGTGGACCGAGTCGTCGAGGCCGTTGCCGAGGGGGTCGGGGTCGAGCGCGACGAGGCCCGCGAATACGTCGACGCCCTGATCGAGGCCAAGGTCCTGACACCGGTGGCCGAGCCCGCGGTGACGGGCGCCGAACCGCTGACGCAGCTGATGTCGTCGCTGAGCGGGCCGGACTTCGCCGCGACGTCGGAGGCGTTGCGGCGCGTATGCGAGGAGCTCGCCGGTCTGGACGCCGCCGGGATCGGCAATCCGCCGGAGGCCTACGAGGCGGTCGCCGCGACGCTGCTCGAGCTGGCCGGTGCGGGAGACGAGGCGCGGCTGGTCCAGGTCGACCTGCACCGGGCGGGCTCGGGTTTGACCCTGGGGTCGGACACCGTGCGGCTGCTGACCGAGGGCGTGCAACTGCTGCATCGGCTGTCCACGGGCGGCGAGGATCCGGCGCTGACCCGCTTCAAGCAGCAGTTCGCGGCGCGTTACGAGGACCGCGAGGTCGCCCTGATGGAGGCGCTCGACGAGGAGATGGGCATCGGGTTCGACGCGTCGACGCACCCGGCGGCCGACGAGTCGCCGCTGCTGGAGGGCATGGACCTGGGTGGCCCGGCCCCGCACTACGCGTTCACCGCCCGCGACGCGGCATTGCTCGACCTAGTCATGCGCGTTCGCGACAGTGGCGCCGCGAGTCTCGAGCTCGACGCCGCGACAGTCGCTCGACTCGAGTCGTCCTCGCCGTCGCCGGCGCCGTTGCCCGACGGTCTGGCCGTCAATGCCAGCCTGCTCGAGGACGGCGTCGAGATCGACTGTGCCTACGGGCCTTCGGGGGCGCAGCTGCTCGGCCGGTTCTGTCACGGCGATCCCCGCCTGTCCGACGCGGTCCGAAACCATTTGCGCACCGAGGAGGCGCAGTCGCCCGGGGTGGTGTTCGCCGAAATCATCCATTTGCCGGAAGGCCGGGTGGGCAACGTCTTGGCCCGGCCGGTGCTGCGTGACTACGAACTGGTGCTGTTGGGGCGTTCGGGCTCACCCGCGGACCGTCAGCTCGGCGTCGACGAGCTGACCGTGCGGCTCGAGGGTGACCGCGTCGTCCTCTATAGCCCGCGGCTGGGCGCCGAAGTCAGGCCGCGGCTGACCACCGCGCACAATCCGGCGTGGCGCGGTTTCGGGGTGTACCGGTTTCTCGCCGCGCTGCAAAGCGACGGCGTAACCGGCGGACTCGCGTGGGATTGGGGCGCCCTCTCAGGGGCGCCGACGTTGCCGCGGGTCACCTCCGGGCGCCTGGTGTTGGCGCGGGCCCGCTGGCGGCTGTCGGCGGACGAGATCTCCCTGGTCACCAAACCCGACGCCGTGCCCGGCTGGGCGGCCCTCACTCGCCAGCGGGGGCTACCCGGCGAGCTGCTCATCGCCGACGGTGACAACCGCCTGTACGTCGACACCGCCAGCCCGGTCCTGACCGCCGCGGCCGCGAAGGTGCTCCGCGGGCGGAGTGAGGCGATCGTCGAGGAGGTGCTGCCCACCGGGGTCGCCACCGGGCCGCAGGGCCGGTTCGCCCACGAACTCATCGTGCCGTTCGTCCGCCGCGGCGAGCCGGCACCCGCCCCCAGATCGTGGACCGCGCCCAAGGCGCAGCGGACCTTCGCGCCCGGCAGTCGGTGGCTCTACCTCAAGGCGTACGCGGGTACCGCGTCCGCGGATCGCATCCTGACCGACACCGTCGGACCCGTCATCGCGAAGCTGCGCGAAGGCGGCGTAGTCGACCACTGGTTCTTCCTGCGCTATGCCGACCCCGAACATCACCTGCGGCTTCGGTTGCATGGTGACCCCGCGGCACTGCGTGACCACGCCTTACCGGCACTGACCGACGCGCTCGCCCCCCACCTCGCCGACGGCACGGTATGGAAGCTGGCCACCGACACCTACCACCGCGAGATCGAACGGTACGGCGGCGACGCCGGCATCGAACTGGCCGAGCGCATCCACGCCGTCGACAGCGAGGCCGCGCTGCAGGTGCTGGACCTGCTTGACCTCTGCGGCGACGAGGCGGCCGACGCCCGCTGGAAGCTGTGCCTGTACGCCACCGACCGCCTCCTGGCCGACGCGGGCCTGGACATCCGGGAGCGCCGCGAGTGGGCCAGGAGCGGGGCTGCCGGCTACCGGCCCGAATACCCCAACGCGGCCAACCTGGACCCCGGGATCGGGCAGCGCTGGCGCCGCGAGCGCGCCGACGTCACGGCGCTGCTCGATGACACCAAAGAGCACCCGTACGAGTCCGCGCGCCAAGCGTTCGGGCGGCGATCCGAGCGGCTGGTGCCGCTGCTTGCGGAGCTGGCGGACCTCTGCGAGTCCGGTGGGCTGACCCAGTCCTATTCGGACCTGCTGCACAGCTTCAGCCACCTGAACGCCGTGCGGCTGCTGCGCTCGGCCGCCCGCACCCACGAACTCATCCTGCTGAGCTTCCTCGATCGCCACTACGCGAGCCAGTTGGCGCGGGCCAAATAGCGTCACGATTTGCCCGCTTCGTCGCTCCTACCTGTGAGCACGGGCCAAACCCGGTCCGCGCCAACACAAATCACAACAAGGAGAAGACAATGAACACCAACCACGCCAAGCTGGTCCTGCGCCGGCAGAGCATTCGCGCCCTGACGGCCGACGAGCTGCGCATGGCCCACGGCGGCGAGGGCGGCAACGGTACCGGCGGCGGCAACGGCACGGGCAAGACCACCAAGCACACCACGGTGCCCACCACAGGGACCCACACCGGCACCCGCACCAATCCGACGCTGACGGCCACGGATCTACCCCAACAGACGGTCACCGTGGCCTAGCCGCAATGGCCGCCCGAAAGAAACTGCCCCACAAGCGATTCCGTATCGATTGTGGGGCAGTTCTCGTTGTCGTGGCATGCAAAAAGATGTCACCCTTCGACGGCGCCGGCGCTCCTACCTATGAGTGGGCCCGCCCGGGCTCGCCGTCAACGAATCACAACGAAGGAAAGATCCGATGAGTATCAATCACGACAAGCTCGCGCTGCGCCGCCAGAGCATCCGCACCCTGACCGCCGACGAGCTGCGCTTCGCGCACGGCGGCCGCGGCAACGGCACCGGTACCGGCACCGGAAACGGCACGGGCACCGGCACCGGGAACGGCACCGGCACGCGGACGGCCCACACCAAAACGAAGGCGTGAGCTGCACCAAACACGTCAAAATCGTCGCCGCCGCCCCTAACCGTCACATCGGTTAGGGGCGGTGGTCGTTCGCGTGCTCGGGTACCGGGGCCCGCCCATCGGGCCCTTACCAAATGGGTAGTAAACCCTTCCCGCGCGGGAGCGGAAACTGGCCACCGCGGTGATTACGAACTCATCTACAATCACCGAGCATTTCAGTCATGACTTCCATGACCACACTTCCGAACAGCCGCATCGTCAGCGACGCCGACCTCGCCCGCGCTGCGGCGGCCGGCGACCGCGGGGCCTTGGCCGGGATCTACAACCGGTACGCCGCCCCGCTGCACGCCTACTGCGTGGGCATACTGCGCGATCGCCACGCGGCCTCTGACTGCGTGCAGGAGGTCTTCTGCACCGCGACAACGGAGTTGCCGAAGCTGCGCGACGCGGACAAGCTGAGGCCGTGGCTCTACGCCATCGCCCGTCGCAGCGCGCTGAGAATCGCGGCCGGACGCCGCCGCGAGGCCGCCTACGACGAGCTGCCCGACGATGCGGCAACCGGTCCGGGGCCCTTCACGCTGACGGCGCGCAACGAACTCGCTCAACTGATCGCCCAGGCGGCCCAGGGATTGTCCGAGCGCGACCGCCAGGTGTTGGAGCTTGCCTACCGTCGCGGCCTGGCCGGAACCGAGCTCGCGCAGGCGCTGGGCATGAGCTACGACTCCACCAAAAAGCTCCTGCAGCGGCTGCGCGACACCATCGAGCGCTCGCTGGGCGCACTGTTGGTGGCCCGGCGCAGCGCCCAAACCGGATGCCCCCAGCTCACCGCAGACCTGGCCGGCTGGGACCAGCAGTTCAACGTCCTGATGCGCAAACGCATTGCGCGCCACATCGATTCATGCCCCGCCTGCGACGAATACCGCCGCAGTGCGCTCAGCGCCGTCGCCCTGCTCGGCGGCGGGGTGCTCGACAAGGTGTCGTGATCGCACACGGCCGCGGTAGCCCCGACGGAACGTCCCTCCCGGTCACCGTTGCTGCGGACGACGCTCACGCAGCATGGAACGGTTGACGGCCCCGAGCCGGATGGCCGCGTTGGCTAGCCGGACGCGGCGATCTCCCTCGGTGGTGATGCCGAACTTGTCGTACAGGTGTTGCAGATGTTGCTTGACGGCCGCCTCGGTAACGAATAACTCCTGGGCTACCCGACGTACGGATGCGGGCTCGGGAAACGGGTCATCGGAGACGAAGGGACGGCACAAAGCCTTGAGGACCTCGAATTCGCGCGCGGTCATCCGGGGCGGTCGCAAGATCGACTTACCCGTCTCGGTTTCTTGATCACCCGGCGCTTCGTCGGGTCCCCTTGTCATCCAGAAGACCAACCGTGAACTGCCGAGCCGCAATTCGTCTCCGGACCGCAGGATCCGTTCTGCCGCGATCTTTTCCCCGTTGACAAAGGTGCCGTTGCGGCTACCCAGATCCCGCACGGACCAGGCCTGCCCGAAGTTCTCCAAGACCGCGTGCACGCGGGACACAGTCGCGTCGTGTTCGAGCGCCACCGCATTGGTCAAAGACTTGCCGAGCGTCACTCGCTCACCACTGAGTGCCACCAGCTCGCGTCCTGACGGCTTCCAGACCTCCAGATGGGAAGACATACTGACCCCTCCTATCAGGCCAATTCTGACCCCCAACGCAAAGCTTGGTCGAGAACCGTCCGCCAAACGCGTCGCACCAAACTTGGATGTTAGAACGCAATGCGCTGCCGCGAGAATATTAAGTCAGGATGAGGACAGCAAACCTTCACCACGTTGGGCGGCGCGGCGCCGCCCGGCAGCTCAACCGCCCTGGGCGTACCGCTTGGTGAACATCCGCTTGCGGGCGAACGGCGACAACACCGCCTCGTAGTGGCCGAGCAGCTCGTCGCAGATCACCGGCCAACTGCGGCCGAGCACGCTGCGCCGGGCCGCCAGCGCGTAGCGGTGGCGCTCGTCGATCAGGTGGGTGACGGCCGCGGGCAGCCTCGCCTCGAACTCGTCGACGCCCAGTAACAAACCGGTGCGCCACGGCGTGACAAGGTCGCGTGGGCCGCCGGCGTCGGGGGCGATCACCGGCAACCCCGACGCCAGCGCTTCTTGCACGACTTGGCAGAACGTCTCGTGTTCGCCGGGATGCACGAAGACATCCATGCTGGCGTATGCCACGGCGAGCTCTTCGCCGTACAGCGCGCCGGTGAAAACCGCCGTCGGCATTGCTTTTTGCAGCTTGTTCCGGTCGACACCGTCACCGACGATGACGAGTTGCAGGTCGTCGCGCGCCGCCAGCGGGGCCAACCGCTCCACGTGCTTCTCGGGCGCCAGCCGGCCGACGAACCCAACGATCGGCTTGCCGTGCGGCGACCATCGCCGCCTGAGCGCCTCGTCGCGGGCCGACGGGGCGAACCGCAGCACGTCGACACCGCGTGCCCAGTGGTGCACCCGCGGAAAACGGTGCGCCACAAGGGATTCGATGGTCACGCTGGACGGCGCCAGCGTGCGGTCGGCGAGGCTGTGCAGGTGCCGGAACCACGCCCACGCGGCCCGTTGCGTCATGGGGATGCCATAGCTTGCCGCGAAACCCGGTACGTCCGTTTGATACACGGCGACCGTCGGCACGCCCAGCCAGCGGGCCGCCTTGACACCGCCGTAGCCGAGCAAGGCCGGCGACGCCAAATGCACGACGTGCGGGTCGAATCCGCGCAACACGCTCACCATCCGGGGTGTCGGCACGCCGAGGGGCAGCGTGGTCACCTTGGGGAACATGCGCGACGGGACTCGGTGCACCCGAATCCCGTCGTAGATACGATCCGCCGGAGCCGCGCCGGGTGGGGTGTCCGGCGCGACGACCAGGGCTTCGTGACCGGTCCGACGCAGATGCTCGAGGACCCGGATCACCGAGTTGCTGACACCGTTGACTTCCGGCAGGAACGATTCGGCGACGATGGCAACGCGCACGACACTACGGTCTCAGCACCGGCTGTCGCGAAGGTTGCCTGCGGGCATACGTCACGCGAAATCTGCTGGTCGGGCGCAGTGAACCCCAGCTAGGCGGGTGTGATCTTCGCCTCGGGCCGGCGATCCAGCAGCTTGTCCAGCAGCGCCAGCCCTACCAGGAGGACGGCGGCCACCAGCCAGCACACCACCGCGATGGACCCCGCCGGGATGATGGCCAGCCCGGCGTTGCGGTGCTGCACGCGAACCAGGTTGGGGTCGTTCTTGTTGTATTCGACGTAGATCCGCATCCCGGTCGCCAGGTGCGACGGGTACAGCACGCCGAGTTCGGGACGATACGTGACCCGCTCGGGGGTGACGAATTCGATGGTGGAGCGGCGCGGCCCGGCGCTGAGCACCTCGGCCTGCGCCACCCCCATGTTGTGTTGAATCGCAAGGTCGTCGCGCCACGCGCCGGCGACCAACAGGACCGACTGCAGCGTGACCAGGCCGGTGACGATGAGCACCGCGATCCGGGCCCAGCGCAACGCGATCCTCGCCGGGGTCTGCGGCGGCTTGTCACTGCGCCCGTGAATCAGGATGCGCAGTAACGCTTTTGGGCTCGTCACAGGGCGGCCTTGATGGCGGCATGCAGCTGTCGCAGCGACGACCGGTCGGCCTTGACCTCCAATACCCGCATCCCGGTGGGCGGTTCGTCGAGCGCCGCGCTCAATTGGTCGGCCTCGATCTGACGGCTCTCGACGTGATAGGCCCGACACAGCGCGCCCACGTCGACGTCGTGCGGCGTGCCGAAGATGCGCGAGGACACGTCGGAGAACCGCGGGTCACCCTGCTCGAGCAGCTCGAAGATACCGCCGCCGTTGTCGTTGGAGACCACGATGGTCAACTGGCGCGGGGTCGGCTCGGTGGGGCCGATCAGCAGCCCGGAGCTGTCGTGGACGAACGTCAGATCGCCGATCAGCGCGACGGTGCGCCCCTCGTAGGCGAGGGCGGCCCCGATCGCGGTGGACACCGTGCCGTCGATGCCGGCGACCCCGCGGTTGGAGCGGACCCGGATGCCGTGGGTGTCCAGGCCGACCAGGGCCGCGTCGCGAACCGGGTTCGACGCCCCGAGCACCAGCTGGTCCCCCGGACGCAGCGCGTCGGCCACCGCGGCCGCCACGTGCAAACCCGTGGTCAGCGGGTGCGCCTTCAGCTGCCCTCGCACGGCCTCGATCGCGTGCCGGTTGACCTCCGCGCAGCGCCTCAACCAGGCCGGATTCGGCGTGCCGCTGGTGACCGCCCGCGTCCCGGTGGCCTGGGAGTTGCCCGAGACGTCCGGCCAGCGCGGCCCGGTGGTCAGCGCGTACACCGGAACCTGCGGGTCGGCCAGCAACGCCGATACCGGCCGGTGCAGGGTAGGGCGGCCGAGCATGATCACCTGCTTGGGCCGCAGCAGCGGCAGGGCCAGCGGGTGCAGGGGGTTGGTGGGGGCCGGCGCCGTGGGCTCGGCGACCGTCGGCAACTCGGCGAGGTTGGGGTGCGTGCCGGCGCCGTGTCCGGCGATGACGATGGTGTCGGGCGAGAGGTCGATGTCCAGCGGCTGGTCGAAGGTGACGGCCGGGGTGTAGGTCCACGGGCGTCCGTCGGGCCGTCCCGGCGGAACGGTGGCGCCGTGGGGCTCGGGATCGGGCACCAGCGGTTCGCGCAACGGGATGTCGAACTGCACCGGCCCGGCATTGGCGGTGCGAGATCCCGTGGCGGCGGCCAAGACTCGGCAGGTGGCCGATCGCCAGGTGGCGTTGAGCCCGTCCAGCCGCTCGGGCGCGTCCTCGGCCAGGCCCAGGCTGATGGCGGCGCGGACCTGGGT
The DNA here is from genome assembly GCF_001414075.1 of Mycobacterium sp. UM_11. Taxonomy (NCBI): domain Bacteria; kingdom Bacillati; phylum Actinomycetota; class Actinomycetes; order Mycobacteriales; family Mycobacteriaceae; genus Mycobacterium; species Mycobacterium sp. UM_11. The sequence goes on from NZ_LATC01000044.1 coordinate 23,385, forward strand.
GCCGAAGTAGCCCAGCTGCTCCATGGTCTGGTTGGCCCCGGTGCCCAGCATCTCGTAGGGCCGGTTGGCCGACAACACGATCAGCGGCACCCGCGCGTAGTTGGCCTCCACCACGGCCGGTCCCAGGTTGGCCACGGCGGTGCCCGACGTCATGGCGACACACACCGGGGCGCCGGCGGCGATCGCCAGCCCGATGGCCAGGTAGCCGGCGGTGCGCTCGTCGATGCGGACGTGCAGCCGGATCCGCCCGGATCGGTCGGCGTCCTGCAGCGCGAACGCCAGCGGCGCGTTGCGCGACCCCGGGCAGAGCACGACGTCGCGGACGCCGCCGCGAATCAGCTCGTCGACGACGACGCGGGCCTGTGTCGTCGAGGGGTTCACTCCTACAGCCTGTCACAACCCGCCGACCGGGGCCGGGCTCAGTTGCCGGCGAAGAACTTCAGCGCGGCCTCGTTGACGGCGTCCGGGCGCTCGAAGAAACCCAGGTGGCCGGCGTCGGGGATCTGCACGTACCGGCCGTTGGGCAGCGCGTCGGCGACCTCGCGCCCCAGGTAGGGCGGCGTCAGCACGTCGTCGGAGAAGCCGATCACCAGCACCGGGGTCGCGATGGCGCGGTAGGCGGGCAGCCGGTTGGTGTACGGGGCGACGTCGAGCTGGCAGCGGGTACCGGGGGTGGACTTCATCGGCCACATGGAGAACATCGCGATCCAGTCCGCCACGGCGACGTCGTCGTTGAGCGTCTTGCGCGAAAAGTTCTCCAACAGACGGATTTTCGCGTCGTAGGAGTTCGGCAACTGGACGCCGGCGTCGCTGAGTTCGGCCTCGGCGTCGCGGAAGAACTGGCGCGCCTTGTCCATGCGGCCCCGGGTGCCCATCAACACCGCGGAGCTGACCAATTCGGGCCGGGCGAGCATGAGCTCCTGGGCGATGAACGCCCCCATCGACATCCCCACGATGCGGGCCGGGGCGGCGTCGAGGCCCTCGATCAGCGCCGCGGTGTCGGCCACCATCGTTTGCGTCGTGAAACCCTGCGCGTTCTCGGTGGCGCCGATTCCGCGGTTGTCGAAGGTGATGACGCGGTAGCCGGCGGCCAGGAACGCCGGCAGCTGATACGGGTGCCAGGTCCGACCGGCACCGCCGTGGCCGCTGATGAACACCACCGGCTCGCCGGAGCCGCGGTCGTCGTAAGCCAGGTTGATCACTCGGACGACGGTACAAGCAGCGGGTGGCAGGCCTTGACCCGGTCGATCCACCACTGCCGCCGCTCCGGGGCCGCGGCCAGCGCGCGGAGTCGCTCCGGATCCGGCGTCACCGGCCCGACCGCCAGGGTGCCGTCGACGGGCGGGGCGACGTCCGCCACATCCCGCACGAACAGCCCGCCGGTGCCCAGGCCGCAGGCATGGCGCAACGCGGGCAGCGCGGCGGCCGCCGCCAGCCCCTGGCTTATGCCGACCGCCGAGTCGATCGCGCTGGAGACCACGACCGGGATGTCGATCTGCGCGGCGATCGACAGCATGGCCGAAATGCCGCCCAGCGGAGCGACTTTGAGGACCGCGACGTCGGCGGCGCGGGCGCGGACGACGGCGAGCGGGTCGTCGGCCTTGCGGATGCTTTCGTCGGCGGCGATCGGCACGTCGACCCGCGCGCGCAGCGCGGCGAGTTCGCCGACCGTCGCGCAGGGCTGCTCGAGGTACTCCAGCGGGCCGTCGGCGGTCAGTGCGGCGGCCGCCCTGGCCGCTTGCTCGACGCTCCAGCCGCCGTTGGCGTCCACCCGCACGGTCGGCACGAGTTTGCGCACGGCGTTGACCCGCTCGACGTCGTCGGCCAGCGTCTGGCCGGGCTCGGCGACCTTCACCTTGGCCGTCCGGGCGCCGGGGAACCGGGCCAGCACCTCACCCACCCGGGCGGCGTCGACGGCCGGCACGGTGGCGTTGATCGGGATGCGGTCGCGCAGCGGCGGCGGCGGGGGGCGGTAGGCCGCCTCGATGCCGGCGGCCAGCCAGTGCGCGGCCTCCGGCGGCTCGTACTCCAGAAAGGCCCCGAACTCCCCCCAGCCGGCGGGGCCCTCGATGAGGGCGACCTCCCGGGTGGTGATGCCGCGGAACCGCACCCGCATCGGCAGCGCGACCACGTGCAGGCGCGCCAGCAGCTCCTCCAGCGTCGGCTTCACGCGCCGTAGACCTGGCGACCCGCCAGAAACGTCGCGCGCACCTCGAGGTCGGCGATCCGCTCGGGCGGGACGGTTCGCGGGTCGGCCGACAGCACCACCAGGTCGGCGTACTTGCCGACCTCCAGCGAGCCGACCACGTCGTCGGAGAACAGCTGCCAGGCCGCGTCGATGGTCTGCGCGCGGATGGCCTGCTCGACCGTCAACCGTTCCTCGGGCGCCAGCACCCGGCCGCTGGGCGCCGTGCGGGTGACGGCCACGCTGATGTTGCGCAGCGGCTCCTCGGGGGTTACCGGCGGGTCGTTGTGCAACGAGATCCGCATGCCCGTGGCCACCGCGGAACCCGCTGGCATCCAACGGGATCCGCGCTCGGGACCGAACAGGCCGTCGACGATGATGTCGCCCCAGTAGTGGATCTGGTCGACGAAGATGCTGCAGGTGACGCCGAGGTCGGCGGCGCGCCGCAGCTGCTCGGGCCGGATGGCGCCGACGTGCTCGAGGCGCAGCCGGTGATCGTCGCGCGGGTGGAGCTTGAGCGCCTCCTCGTAGACGTCGAGGATGGTGTCGACGCCGGCGTCGCCCTGCACGTGGCAGGCCATCGGCCAGCCCAGCGGGAAGTAGGCGCCGACGATCTCGCTGAGCTGTTCGCGGGTGTAGTTGGCGTGCCCGCAGGAGCCGGGCGGCACCCCGATGGTGCGGGTGGCGTCGGTGTCCAGGTAGGGAAAGGACAGGGCGATGTTGCCGACCCACGGGGAGCCGTCCACCCAGATCTTGATGCCGACCCGGCGCACCATGTCGTCGCCCTGGCCGGGGGTGGCGTCGGTGCGCATCTGCGGGTTGGAGATCTCGTAGGTGCGCAGCCGGACCGTGAGGTCGCCGCGCAGCCGCTCGACCACCGGACCGAACGCCGGGTGGAAGGCCATCTCGGAGCAGGTGGTCAGGCCGGCGCGGTTGAGCCGGGCGCACTCGGCGAGCAGCATTGCCGGATAGTCTTCGGGCGCGATGGCCCCGGTCAGCAGCGGAAACACCGCGCCGGTCTCCTCGGCGGAGCCGTCCAGGTCGCCGCGCGCGTCGCGGCCGAATCGCGCGCCCTTGGGATCGGGGGTGTCGCGGGTCAATCCGGACCGACGGGCGGCATGCGAGTTGAAGTAGGCCTTGTGCCCGGAGTTGTGGATGATGACCAGCGGCCCGTCGGGCGCGGTTTCGTCGAGCCAGTCCAGCGTCGGCTGCGGCAACCCGCGCTGCAGCAGCGGATCCCAGCCGTTTAAGTAGGCGCCGTCGGCACCCCGGGCGGCGACCTCGCGGCGGACCGCGGCGACGACGTCGTCCGCTTCGGGCAGCGTGACGGGCCGGATGTCGACGATCCGGTCGCTCAGCGCCAGCGCCTCCATCAGCGGATGGCCATGCGCCTCAACGAATCCCGGCATGACGCAGCCGTCACCGACGTCGATGATCCGGGTGTCCGGGCCGAGGTGCGCCTCGATTTCGGCGCGGGTGCCGACGGCCACGATGCGGCCGTCGGCGACGGCGAGCGCCTCGGCGGTGGGCCGCTTCTCGTCGACGGTCAGCACGGTTCCGGTGACGACGAGATCTGCGGCGGCCATGTCCAGGGATGCTAGTGATCAAGGCGTCGGTTGAGGGGGTGGCTGACTAAAACTGCAACACGTTCTAGTGTTGGCCTCATGAGTGACGAGCTACTGCGCCATCCCATTCATTCCGGACACCTGACCGTAGGTGCGCTCAAACGCAACAAGGACAAGCCGGTGCTGCACCTCGGCGACACCACGCTGACCGGTGGCCAGCTCGCCGAGCGGATCAGCCAGTACATCCAGGCGTTCGAGGCGCTGGGCGCGGGCACCGGCGCGACCGTCGGGCTGCTGTCGCTGAACCGGCCCGAGGTGCTGATGATCATCGGCGCCGGGCAGACCCAGGGTTACCGGCGCGTGGCGCTGCACCCGCTGGGCTCGCTGGACGACCACGCCTACGTGCTGAACGACGCCGGGGTGACGTCGCTGATCATCGACCCGAACCCGATGTTCGTCGAGCGGGCGCTGGGCCTGCTGGAGAAGGTGCCCGGCCTCAAGCAGATCCTGACCATCGGCCCGGTCCCCGAGGCGCTCGGCGATTCCGCGGTGGACCTGGTGGCCGAGGCCGCGAAGTATTCGCCCAAACCGTTGGTGGCCGCCGACCTTCCGCCCGACCACATCGGCGGGATGGCCTACACCGGCGGCACCACCGGCAAGCCCAAGGGTGTGCTGGGGACCGCGCAGTCGATCACCACGATGACCACGATCCAGCTGGCCGAGTGGGAGTGGCCGGAAAACCCGCGCTTTTTGATGTGCACCCCGCTGTCGCACGCCGGGGCGGCGTTCTTCGTGCCGACCATCATCAAGGGCGGCGAGCTGGTGGTGCTGACCAAGTTCGACCCGGCCGAGGTGCTGCGGGTGATCGAGGAGCAGAAGATCACCGCGACCATGCTGGTGCCGTCGATGATCTACGCGCTGATGGACCACCCCGATTCGCACACCCGCGACCTGTCCTCGCTGGAGACCGTCTATTACGGCGCCTCGGCGATGAACCCGGTGCGGCTGGCCGAGGCCATTCGCCGCTTCGGGCCGATCTTCGCCCAGTACTACGGGCAGTCCGAAGCCCCGATGGTGATCTCGTATCTGGCCAAGAAGGACCACGACGAGAAGCGGCTCACCTCCTGCGGGCGACCCACCCTGTTCGCCCGCACGGCACTGCTGGACGGCGACGGCAACCCGGTGCCGCAGGGCGAGGTCGGCGAGATCTGCGTGTCCGGGCCGCTTTTGAGCGGCGGCTACTGGAACCTGCCGGAGGAGACGGCCAAGACGTTCTCCGACGGCTGGCTGCACACCGGTGACATGGCCCGGGAGGACGAGGACGGCTTCTGGTTCATCGTCGACCGGGTCAAGGACATGATCGTCACCGGCGGGTTCAACGTGTTCCCGCGCGAGGTCGAGGACGTCGTCGCCGAGCACCCGGCCGTCGCGCAGGTCTGCGTGATCGGCACGCCGGACGAGAAGTGGGGCGAGGCCGTCACCGCCGTGATCGTGTTGCGGCCCGACCATCCCTCCGACGAGGAGTCGGTGGCGCGGGTGACCGTCGAGATCCAGTCCGCCGTCAAGGAGCGCAAGGGTTCGGTGCAATCGCCCAAGCAGGTGATCGTCGTAGATTCGGTGCCGGTGACCGCGCTGGGCAAACCCGACAAGAAGGCCGTGCGCGCGCGGTTCTGGGAGGGCGCCGAGCGCGCCGTGGGCTAAGTGCTTGCGCCGAGCGTCACGCCAGCGCGGCGCTCAGCGGCTGCCGTCGCGCTGGCGTGACGCTCGGTGATCAGGCGGCGGCGATGCCCGCGGCCAGCAGGTCGAGCATGCGGCCCGTCTGTTCCGGCGAGCCGCTGGCCATGAAGATGCCGATCAGGCTCGACACCACGTCGTCGGCCTGCACATCGGGGCGCAGGCTCCCGTCCTCGGCGCCGGCGCGCAACAGCAGGTCCACGGCGCCGACGATGCTGTCGCGAGTCTGGCTGGCCTGCATTGCGCCTGAGTCGAAGATCGCGTGCAGCGATTCGGCCATTCCGCGCTTGGCGGCCACGAAGGCGGCATAGCGGTCCATCCAGCGGCGCAGCGCAGCCCTGGGCGGATGCCGCTTGAGCAGCCGTTCCGCCGTCGCGGCCACTTCGGCGAGCTCGGCGCGGTAGATGGCCTCGACGAGCGCCTCCCGATTCGGGAAATGGCGGTACAGCGTGCCAATTCCCACGCCGGCGTCGCGCGCGATGGCCTCCAGCGATACGGATCGCCCCTCGGCGGCGGCGAACGCCGCCGTCGCGACCTCGAGCAGGCGCTCCCGATTCCGGCGGGCGTCCGATCGGATCCCAGCCAAGCGGAGGCACCTCCGTTTCTGCTACCGTCGAATAAGCGGAGGATCCTCCGCATCTTCCCCATTGTGACACCAGGGAGCACCATGACGGACAAACCACAGCCGGGCGGTCCCGGCAACATCGGCGCGTCGACCGTCGCCCGCGTTGGCTACGGCGCGATGCAGCTGTTCGAGGGCGCATCCGTCGAGGACGCGGCCGCGGTGCTGCGCCGCGCGGTCGAACTCGGCGTCAACCACATCGACACCGCGTCGTTCTACGGCCCCGGCGAGGTCAATCGGCGGATTCGCGCGGCGCTGTTCCCCTACGCCGACGACCTCGTCATCGTCAGCAAGGTCGGGGCTCGCTTCACCGGCGAACAGCCGATACCGCTGGCGGCGGCGCAGAAGCCCGCGGAACTGCGCGCCGCGGTCGAGGACGACCTGCGCCAACTGGGCCTGGATTGCGTCCCGGTGGTCAACCTGCGGCGCATGGACCTCGGGCCTGCTGCGGCCGCCGGGGGCGACCAGGACGTCGACCTCGACGACCAACTCGCCGAGATGATCGCGCTGCGCGACGAGGGCAAGATCGGTGCGATCGGCATCAGCAGCGTGCCGCTCGATGTGGTGCGGCGGGCGCTGCCGGCGGAGATCGTCTGCGTGCAGAACGCCTACAGCCTGTTCGACCGCTCGCAGGAAGCCACGCTGGACCTCTGCAAGTCGGAGGGCATCGCTTGGGTGCCCTACTTCCCGCTGGGATCGGCGTTTCCGGGTTTCCCGAAGGTCGCCGACCATCCCGTGGTCGTGGACATAGCCGGCCAACTCGGCGTCACCGGCGCCCAGGTCGGCTTGGCTTGGCTGCTGGCGCACGCGCCGAACACGTTGCTGATTCCGGGCACGCGATCGGTCGAGCACCTCGAGGAGAACCTCGGCGCGGGCGACGTCACCCTGGACGCCGGCGCGCTGGCAAGGCTGGCCGCCGTCGGCTAGCTGGTTACTGCGCCGAGCGTGCGGCTGGCCGGAGACTGGGCACGTTACGGCCGCGGGGTAACGTCGCGGGCTATGGGAAGCGGCAAGCCGATCAAGCCGCCGTGGTGGCTGAAGCCGGCCAACAAGGTCTTCATCCAGATGTCGCGGCTGGGAATGAGTTTCGGTGGCGAGAGCCCCGTCGTGCTGACCGTCAAGGGCCGCAAGTCCGGGGCGCCGCGCTCGACGCCGGTGACCCCGATGACCGTCGACGGCCACCAGTACGTCGTCGCCGGGTTCCCGGGCGCCGACTGGGTGGCCAACGTGCGGGCCGCCGGTGAGGCGACGATCGCGCGCGGCAGGCAGGTCCAACGGGTGCGGATGGCCGAACTGTCCGCCGACGACGCCCGGCCGATCCTGCGGCTCTTCCCCACCGAGGTGCCTACGGGAGTCGGCTTCATGACGCGGGCGGGACTGGTCACCGAGGGCCGCCCCGAGGAGTTCGAGGCGCTGGCCGGCCGCTGCGCGGTCTTCCGTTTCGAGCCGATTGAAAAGCCATGACCGACAACCCCTTTGACGCCGCCCAATGGCGGCCCGTGGACGGGTTCGACGGCCTGACCGACATCCCCTACCACCGCCACGTCGCCGACGCCACGGTGCGGGTGGCGTTCGACCGGCCCGAGGTGCGCAACGCGTTCCGGCCGCACACCGTCGACGAGCTGTACCGGGTGCTCGACCACGCGCGGATGTCGCCCGACGTGGGCGTGGTGCTGCTGACCGGCAACGGGCCGTCGCCCAAGGACGGCGGCTGGGCGTTCTGCTCCGGCGGCGATCAGCGCATCCGCGGGCGCAGCGGCTACCAATACGCCAGCGGGGAAACGGCCGACACCGTCGACACCGCCCGCGCCGGCCGGCTGCACATCCTCGAGGTGCAGCGGCTGATCCGGTTCATGCCCAAGGTGGTCATCTGTCTGGTCAACGGGTGGGCCGCCGGCGGCGGGCACAGCCTGCACGTGGTCTGCGACCTCACCCTGGCCAGCCGCGAGCACGCCCGCTTCAAGCAGACCGACGCCGACGTCGGCAGCTTCGACGGCGGCTACGGCAGCGCGTATCTGGCGCGGCAGGTGGGCCAGAAGTTCGCCCGGGAGATCTTCTTCCTGGGCCGCGCGTACACCGCCGAGCAGATGCACCAGATGGGCGCGGTCAACGCCGTCTTCGACCACGCCGACCTGGAGCGGGCGGGCATCGAGTGGGCGGCCGAGATCAACGCGAAGTCCCCTCAGGCGCAACGGATGCTGAAGTTCGCCTTCAACCTGCTCGACGACGGGCTGGTGGGTCAGCAGCTGTTCGCGGGCGAGGCGACCCGGCTGGCGTACATGACCGACGAGGCCGTCGAGGGCCGCGACGCCTTCCTGGAGAAGCGCCCACCCGACTGGAGCCGGTTCCCCCGCTACTTCTAGGGGCTCGGTAGGCCGCCCCTAGACTCCCCCCGTGAGCAAGAGTCCCCTCAGCAGGTTCAAAGACCAGCTCGTCCTGGCCACCATGCGCCCCCCGATGGCCCCGCAGGTGCTGGTCAACCGGCCTGCGATCAAGCCGGTCGACCTGCGGGGCAAGCGGATCCTGCTGACCGGGGCGTCGTCGGGCATCGGCGAGGCCGGGGCCGAACTGCTGGCCCGCGCGGGCGCGACCGTGGCCGTCAGCGCGCGCCGCAAAGACCTGCTGGACGCGCTCGCGGACCGGATCGCCGCGACGGGTGGCACCGCGCTGTCGATGCCGTGCGACGTCTCGGACATGGACGCCGTCGACGCGCTGGTCGCCGACGTTCAGGAGCGACTCGGCGGGGTGGACATCCTGATCAACAACGCCGGCCGCTCGATCCGCCGGCCGCTGGCCGAGTCGCTGGATCGCTGGCACGACGTCGAGCGGACCATGGTGCTCAACTACTACGCGCCGCTGCGGCTGATCCGCGGGCTGGCCCCCGGGATGCTCGAGCGCGGCGCCGGCCACGTCATCAACGTATCGACGTGGGGTGTGCTGTCCGAGGCGTCGCCGCTGTTCGCGGTCTACAACGCGTCGAAGGCGGCGCTGTCGGCGGTGAGCCGCGTCGTGGAGACCGAGTGGGGGCCCAGGGGCGTGCATTCGACGACGCTGTACTACCCGCTGGTGGCCACGCCGATGATCGCGCCGACGAAGGCCTACGAGGGCATGCCGGCGCTGACGTCGGAAGAGGCCGCCGAGTGGATGCTGACCGCGGCCCGCACCCGGCCCGTGCGGATCGCCCCGCGGATGGCGATCGCCGCCAAGGCGCTGGACACGTTCGGCCCCCGCTTGGTCAACACGCTCATGCAGCGGCAGCGGATTCAGCCGAATCGCGCGGAAGGCGACTGAGCCCAGACCAACGTGATAGACACGAGGTCATGGAGATCCTGGCCAGCCGGATGCTGCTTCGACCGGCGGACTACGAGCAGTCGCTGGCCTTCTACCGGGACCGGATCGGCCTGGCGATCGCCCGTGAATACGGCGCGGGCACAGTGTTTTTCGCCGGCCAGTCGCTGCTGGAGCTGGCCGGCTACGGCTCCCCGGATCACTCGCGGGGCCCCTTCCCCGGCGCTTTGTGGCTCCAGGTCCGCGACATCGAAGCCACCCAGGCCGAGCTACAAAGCCGCGGCGTCGAGATCGCCCGCGAGGCGCGCCAAGAACCGTGGGGCCTGTTCGAAATGCACGTCACCGACCCCGACGGCATCACGCTGATCTTCGTGCAGATCCCGCCCGACCACCCGTTGCGCCGCGACACCCGGGGTGAACGACGGGGAAAGTCCGGTTAACTGAGAGGTAACATCTGGCGACGAGTCTAGATACACCCGCGATTACGGTCCCGCTGCATTCGACAATGGAATCCCCCTACCACCAGAATCGGGCGCTGTGAACATCCAATTGTTCCTTCTGATCATTGTCGTAATCACGGCACTGGCTTTCGATTTCACGAACGGCTTCCACGACACCGGCAACGCGATGGCGACCTCCATCGCCAGCGGTGCGCTCAAGCCCAAGGCGGCCGTCGCGCTGTCCGCGGTGCTCAATCTCGTGGGCGCGTTCATGTCCACCGCCGTCGCCGCCACGATCGCCAAGGGTTTGATCGACGGGCACATCGTGACGCTGGAGCTGGTCTTCGCCGGCCTGGTCGGCGGCATAGTGTGGAACCTGCTGACCTGGCTGCTGGGCATCCCCTCGAGTTCTTCGCACGCCCTGATCGGCGGCATCGTCGGCGCCACCATCGCGGCCGTCGGCGCGCACGGGGTGATCTGGAAGGGCGTGGTGTCCAAGGCGATCATCCCGGCCGTCGTGTCGGCGATCCTGGCCATCGTGGTCGGGGCCGTGGCGACCTGGCTGGTCTACCGGATCACCCGCAACATCTCGGCCAAGCGCACCGAGGCCGGCTTCCGGTACGGCCAGTGGGGCTCGGCGTCGCTGGTCTCGCTGGCACACGGCACCAACGACGCCCAGAAGACGATGGGCATCATCTTCCTGGCGCTGATGTCCTACGGCTCGGTCAGCAAGAACGCCGCCATGCCCCCGCTGTGGGTCATCGTCGGCTGCGCGGTGTCGATGGCGCTGGGCACCTATCTGGGCGGGTGGCGCATCATCCGCACCCTGGGCAAGGGGCTGGTGGAAATCCAGTCGCCGCAGGGCATGGCCGCCGAATCGTCTTCGGCCGCGGTGATTCTGCTGTCCGCCCACTTCGGCTACGCCCTGTCGACCACCCAGGTCTGCACGGGTTCGGTGCTGGGCAGCGGGCTGGGCAAGCCCGGCGGTGAGGTCCGCTGGGGCGTCGCCGGCCGTATGGGCGTCGCCTGGCTGGTGACGCTGCCGCTGGCGGGGCTGGTGGGCGCGGTCACCTACTGGATCGTGCACCTGATCGGCGGCTACCCCGGCGCCATCGTCGGCTTCGCGCTGCTGATCGCGGTCTCCGCCACCATCTACATCCGGTCGCGCAAGGTCAAGGTCGACCACAACAACGTCAACGCCGAATGGAAGGGCGACCTGACGGCCGGGCTGGAGGACTCCGCGGAGCACCGGCCGCCCTCGGACGTGCATCCAACCAACGGCAGCGGCTCGTCCGGCCGCTACGACTCCGATGACCCGACGATGAAGGCGAACGCTTGATGAGTCACTTCGGCGACTGGTTCAACTACCAGGCTTCCCTCAAGATCCTGGTCTTCTCGATGCTGGCCGGGGCCGCACTGCCGGGGCTGTTCGCCCTGGGGCTCCGATTCCACGCGGTGGGCGCCGGACAGGCCGGCACCGACGGCAACTCGGCGCAGAAGAACCCGCTGCTGCTGGCGCTCGCGTGGGCGATCTACGCGGTGGTGATCGTGGTGATCGCCTTCGCCCTGGCGTACATCTCGCGGGACTTCATCGCGCATCACACCGGCGTCGCTTTCCTCGGGGCCAAACCCAAGTAGCATCGATTGATGCCCACCGAGTTACCGAGCCGGACACCGGGGGGAGTTGTACCAGCGTGAACGGATTTCTCAATTCGATCGTCTCGTGGTTGCGCGCGGGATATCCGGAGGGCGTCCCGCCGACGGACACCTTCCCGGTGCTCGCGCTGCTCGCCCGCCGGCTGTCCAACGACGAGGTCAAGGCCGTCGCCTGCGAGCTGATCCAACGGGGTGAGTTCGACGACGTCGACATCGGGGTGCTGATCACCCAGATCACCGACAACCTGCCCTCGCCCGAGGACGTCGAGCGGGTGCGGGTGCGGCTGGCCGCCCAGGGCTGGCCGTTCGACGACGCGGACGAGGTCGAGGACCCCGCATAGCCGTACTGCGCGCGCTCACCGTCCCGCCGGGCTCGGCCGTCTCGTCGCTGTTACCCGCCCTGGAACGGGTTTTGGACGGGCGCGACCCCGCGCTGGTGGCCCTCGCCCCCGGTTCCGACGCGTTGCGGGCGGGCCTGCGGGTCGGGGAAGACATCGACGACGACGTGGCGCTGGTGGCGACGACGTCGGGCACCACCGGAGCGCCCAAGGGAGCCCTGCTGACGGCGGGCGCGTTGACCGCCAGCGCGACGGCCACCCATGACCGCCTCGGCGGCCCGGGCAGCTGGCTGCTGGCGCTGCCGCCGCACCACATCGCCGGGTTGCAGGTGTTGATCCGCAGCGCGCTGGCCGGCTCGACGCCCGCCGAGCTGGACATCTCCGAAGGCTTCGACACTGCCGAATTGCCCGCTGCGACAAGGCGATTGGCACCTGGGCGGCGCTACGCGTCGCTGGTGGCCGCGCAGTTGGCCAAGGCGCTGGCCGACCCGGCGGCCGCGGCCGCGCTCGCCGAACTGGACGCGGTGTTGCTGGGCGGCGGCCCGGCCCCGCACCGCGTGCTCGACGCCGCGGCGACGGCCGGCATCCGGGTGGTGCGCACCTACGGGATGAGCGAGACCGCGGGCGGCTGCGTGTACGACGGGGTTGCGCTGGACGGCGTGCGGGTCCGGGTGGCGCCCGACGGGCGCATCGCGCTCGGCGGCGCGACCCTGGCCAAGGGCTATCGCAACCCGGTGGATCCCGACCCGTTCGCCGAGCCGGGCTGGTTCCGCACCGACGACCTCGGCGTCGTGGACGCGGCGGGCGTGCTGAGCGTCACCGGACGCGCCGACGACGCGATCAGCACGGGCGGGCTGACCGTGCTGCCCCAACTGGTCGAGGCCGCGCTCGACACCCACCCCGCCGTCGGGGAGTGCGCCGTCTTCGGCGTCGCCGACGACCGGCTCGGCCAGCGGGTGGTCGCCGCGATCGTGGTGGCCCAGGGGCACTCGGCGCCGACGCTGGAAGTGTTGCGCGCCCACGTGGCGCGCACCCTGGACCCCACCGCCGCCCCGCGCGAGGTGCACGTCGTCGAAGCGCTACCGCGGCGCGGCATCGGCAAGGTCGACCGGGCGGCGTTGGTGCGCCGGTTCGCCGGCCCGGGGAATCAATAGGCTGTTCGGTCGTGAGGGTGGCACGTCGCGAGTTACCGGCCGTCGCGGCGGCGGCGCTGTTGGTGTGCGCGGCGTTCGTGTTGCCGCGGCTGCATTGGGGTGTGCGGCCGCGCACCGACGTCGGTCAGGAGCGGTTCGGCACGCACACCGGGGCGGCCCCGATCTTCGGCGCCTGGGAAATCCACGCCAGCTGGGGCACCGGGCCCGCGATCGCCATCGCGGTCGCCGCCGTGTGGTGGGGATCGATTCTGGCACAACGTCTTTCGTGGCGCCTGTTGACCTTTGTCAGCTGGGCCACCGCCTGCGGGTGGGCCTTCGCGCTGGCGATGATCGACGGTTGGCAGCGCGGCTTCGCCGGCCGGCTGACCACCCGCGACGAGTACCTGTCAGCCGTGCCGGGCATCACCGACATCCCGGCCACCGTGCGCACGTTCGCGAGCCGGATCGTCGACTACCAACCGAACTCCTGGACCACGCACGTCTCGGGTCACCCGCCCGGCGCGCTGCTGACGTTCGTGTGGCTGGACCGGATCGGCCTGCACGGCGGCGCCTGGGCGGGGCTGCTGTGCCTGCTCGCGGGGTCCAGCGCGGCGGCCGCGGTGCTGATCGCGGTGCGCGCGCTGGCCGACGAGCGGACCGCGCGGCTGGCCGCGCCGTTCGTGGCGGTGGCCCCGACGGCGATCTGGGTCGCCGTCTCCGCGGACGGCTACTTCGCCGGGGTGGCGGCGTGGGGCCTCGCGCTGTTGGCGGTGGCGGTGCACCGGCCGGTTCGCTTCCCCGCCTTGACGGCCGCGGCCGCGGGCCTGCTGCTGGGTTGGGGCGTGTTCTGCAATTACGGCCTGATGTTGATGGGGCTGCCGGCGCTGGCGGTGCTGGCCTCGGCCGCCGACTGGCGGGCGGCGCTGCGGGCGCTCGGCCCGGCGGCGCTGGCCGCGGTGGCGGTGGCCTCGGCCTTCGCGGTCGCGGGGTTCTACTGGTTCGACGGCTACACCCTTGTGCAGCAACGCTATTGGCAGGGCATCGCCAAGGACCGCCCGTTTCCGTACTGGGGCTGGGCCAACCTGGCGTCGGTGGTGTGCGCGATCGGTTTGGGCGGCGTCGCCGGGGTCAGCCGGGTGTTCGACGTGGCGGCCATCCGTCGCCGCTCGGGGTTTCACCTGGTGTTGCTGGCCATGCTGGCCGCGATCGTCTTGGCGGACCTGAGCATGCTGAGCAAGGCCGAGGTGGAGCGGATCTGGCTGCCCTTCACCGTCTGGCTCACCGCCGCCCCCGCGCTGCTGCCCGTCCGATCACACCGAGTGTGGTTGGCGCTCAACGCCGCCGGCGCCGTGTTGCTCAACACGCTCATCGTCACCAACTGGTGATCCGGCGTGCGCCGGCGGCATTGCGTGTGAACCGACGGTGCCATTTTCTCGATCTCACCGCCCACGATTCACTCGCAAGACCCTGAGCGCACACGCGATCCGAACGCCTACCGGGTCACAGGCCGGCCGCGCGGGTGGCCTGCGCGAAGCGACTGGCCGGCCCGCACGCGTCACGCACCGCGGCCACGTCGTCGACGACGTCGAAGTCGGCCAGCCGCGGCGCCGCGTACGGCTCGATTCCCATGTCGTGCAACGCCCGATACGTCAGCAACCCGGTGTCGGATTGCGACATCGGGACGGTGCGCAGGCATTCGGCCGCCGCGGGGTCGCGTAAACCGAGCACCCACCAGCCGCCGTCGACGGCCGGCCCGAGCACGGCCGGCGCCTCGCGCAGCCGGCGCGCGCAGTCGGCCAGCATGTCGGCGGTCACCTGCGGGGTGTCCATCCCGATCTGCACCACCGGGTAGCCGTCGGCCGCGTCGGCGTGGGCGTTGGCGAGCCGGTCGGCGAAGTCGTCGCCGCGCTGCGGGATCACCGTGAAGGACCGCAACCGTCGCCGGATCTCGTCGGCGCCGGCGGCGCCGTCCAGGTCACCGGTCATGGCTACCACCCGGTTGGCCGCCGGCGTGGCGGCGACCGCGTCCAGCGTGTCCAGCAGTGCGGCGGCGGCGATCTCGGCGGCGACGAGGTCCCCGACCGTCGCCGCGAGCCGCGTCTTGGCCCGGCCCGGCTCGGGCGCCTTGGCGACCACCAGCAGCGTCACCGGCAGCGTCACGAGATCACCTTCCAGAAGTCGAGGATCGCCGTGACGCTCCCCCGCAGCGAGCCGCTGACCTTGGACTTGCCGCCGGTGCGGGGGCCGTAGCTGACGTCGAGTTCGACCACCCGCCAGCCGGCGGCCGCGGCGCGCACCAAGAGCTCCAACGGGTAGCCCGAACGCCGGTCGGCGACACCGAGATTCAGCAGCGCCTCACGCCGGGCCACCCGCATGGGCGCGATGTCGTGCACCGGCAAGCCGTGCCGGGTGCGCAGCCGCCAGCTCATCACCACGGTGCCCACCCGCGCCACCCACGGCCAGTGCAGCCCCGCCACCGGCCGGCGCCGCCCGATCACCAGATCGGCGCCCTGCTCGAGCGCGGCGACCAACCGCGGCAGGTCGCCGGCGTCCATCGAGCCGTCGGCGTCGATCACCGCCACGATCGGCGTGCTCGCGGCCACCACGCCCGCGTGCACCGCGGCGCCGTACCCGGGGCGGGGCTCGGCGACGACTCGGGCGCCGTGCCGCCGCGCGACCGCGGCGGTGTCGTCGGTGCAGTCGTTGTCGACGACCAGCGCCCGGTAGCCATCGGGGATGGCCGCCAGCACGGCGGGCAGCGACTCCTCTTCGTTCAGGCAGGGCAGCACCACGGTGACGGCGTCGGGCATGGACGGCTCAGAACCCGTGGCGGGTGCGTGGTTCCTGCGGGACGAGCGTCTGCTGGGTCTGCGTGTGCGGCGGCGCAACCGTCGACTGGTGCTGCGTGCTGGGGGGCGGCGCCGCGGTCGTCGGCGTTTGGGTCTCGGTCAACGGGGTCTTGGTCGCCGTCGGTGGCGTCGTCGTCGTCACGTGCGGCGGTGTCGTCGTCGTGGTCGTCGGCGTCGAGCTGGTTTCCGTCGTGGTGGTTGGCGTGGTGGTGGACGGCCCCGAGGCTGTCTCTTATACAC
>NZ_LATC01000045.1:0-37974 GCF_001414075.1 Mycobacterium sp. UM_11
ACCGCCATCGTCACCCTCGACACCTTGCCCACCACCCTCAACGGCAAACTCGACACCCGCGCCCTACCCCCACCCGACTATGCCGATGCTGATCACTACCGCGCCCCCACCACCGCCATCGAAGAAATCCTGGCCGGCATCTACGCCCAAACCCTCGGCCTCGAACGCGTCGGCATCGACGACTCCTTCTTCGACCTCGGCGGCGATTCACTGTCGGCGATGCGACTGATCGCCGCCATCAACGCGGATCTCAACGCCGACGTATCGGTGCGGACGTTGTTCGACGCGCCAACGGTTTCCGAGTTGGCGCCCCGGCTCGCCACCGGGGACAGCCGACGCAAGCCCCTGGCACCCGCTGAGCGCCCCGCGAAGATCCCGCTGTCGTTCGCCCAGAACCGACTGTGGTTCGTCAACCAGTTCGAAGGCGGGGTCGCGACCTACAACATGCCGACTGCGTTCCGCATCACCGGGGAGCTGGACCTGGAGGCGCTCGCCGCCGCCCTCGATGACCTTGTGGCGCGGCATGAGTCGCTGCGCACCGTGTTTCCCGACGTCGACGGCGTGCCGTTCCAAGAGGTCTTGCCGGCCCGGCCGGGGATGTGGCGGCGCGGCGACGCCACCGTGGTGGCGGTGCCCGATCAGCAGGCCGTCGCCGGTGAGTTGATCACGTTGGCGGCTCATCCATTCAACCTGGCCGCGGAAATCCCGATTCGCGCACAGATCTACTCGGCGGCTCCCGACGACCACGTGCTCGCGATCGTGTTGCACCACATCGCCTTTGACGGGTGGTCGTTGGCCCCGATGTTCACCGACATCGGCGTCGCGTACGCGAGCCGATGCGCCGGGCACGCCCCGAACTGGACCGAGCTGCCGGTGCAGTACGTCGACTACACGCTGTGGCACCAGGAACTGTTGGGGGCGGAGTCCGATCCGGACAGCGTCGTTTCTCGGCAATTGCGTTACTGGCAAGAGGAACTCGCGGATCTGCCCAAGATAACTTCGCTGCCGACGGATCGTGTCCGGCCCCCCGCGCCCAGCTACCGCGGCGACGAGGTGGACCTGCTGATCGAGCCCCCGGCCTGGGCCGGGGTCAAGCGGCTGGCCGCGACGCACAACGCGACGGCCTCGATGGTGCTGCAAGCCGTCATGGCGGTGTTGTTGCACCGCTCCGGGGTGGGCGACGACGTGGTGATGGGCACACCGATCGCCGGGCGATCGGATCGGGCGCTCAACGACCTGGTCGGGTTCTTCGTCAACACCTGGGTGTTGCGGGTGGACCTCGACCCCGCGCGCCGGTTCTCCGATGTCCTCGCACGGGTGCGGCACAAGGCGCTGGACGCCTACGGCAACCAGGACGTGCCGTTCGAGCGCCTGGTCGAGCAGCTCAACCCCGTGCGGTCCGCCGCGCACCACCCGCTGTTCCAGGTGCTGATGGTCTTGCAGAACAACGTGCGGCCCGAATCATTCGCGATCGACGGTGTCGGCGTCGAGCAGTGGGCGGTGCCCACCCGCGCCGCCCGATTCGACTTGGATTTCGAACTGGTGGAGGTGCCCAGCGACGAGCCGGGCGCACCGAGGGCCGCCGGGTCGGTGACGTATGCGACGGATCTGTACGACCGGTCCACCATTGTGCGGTTGGTCGAGCGCTTCGGGCGCATACTGGACGCGGTCGTCGCGGACCCGTCGGTGGTGGTGGGCGAGATCCCGTTAATGGATTGTGCGGAGCGCGAACTCGTGCAGTCGACATGGGCCGGCGCCGCAGCGCACGCCCGGGCGGGTCTCGCGCCGCAGTTGTTGGCCTCGGCGGTCGCGGCCGACCCGGACGCGGTGGCGGTGGTCGACGACGGCCGCGCGACGTCGTATCGCGAGCTCGATGAGTTGTCGACACGGTTGGCGCGCATCCTGATCGACGAGGGCCTGGGCCCGGAGCGCGCGGTGGCCGTCGCGATGGATCGGTCCGTCGAGTTGGTGGTCGCCTGGTGGGCCGTCGTGAAAGCCGGTGGCACCTATGTCCCGGTCGACCCCTCGCATCCGGTCGAGCGCATCGCGACGGTGCTGGACACCGTGGACGCGGCATGCGTGCTGACCCGCGGCGAAGACACCCTTGCCGGTGCGGGAACTCGCCGCGTACTCCGCCTCGACGGTGTGGACCTAACCGGACGCGCCGCGGACCCAATCGCCGACGCCGAGCGGCTGGCCCCCCTTACCGCGAACACCACCGCCCACGTGATCTTCACGTCCGGATCCACCGGCGCCCCAAAGGGAGTCGCGGTCAGCCACGCCGGCCTGCTGCAAATCGCCGCGCTGGGCGAGGCACTCGGCCTGAGCGCGGACACCCGGCTGCTGATGCTCGCCGCACCGACCTTCGACGTGTCGATCGGCGAACTGTTACTGGCCGCCGGATCGCGCGCGGCGCTCGTCGTGGCACCGCCGGAAGCCGCTGCGGGAGAGGCGCTGACGGCGTTGCTGCGCGACCAACGCGTCAACGCTTCGGTACTGACACCGTCGGTGCTGTCGTCCCTCGATCCCGCCCGGCTGGACGCGGTCGGCACACTCATCACCACCGGGGAAGCGTGCCCGCCCGAACTGGCGGCCGCGTGGGCGGCGGGTAGGCAGCTGTTCAACGCCTACGGCCCCACCGAGGCCACCATCTGGTCCACCTGCAGCGCGGCCCTGTCGGCGGGGCAGCCCGTAGGCATCGGAACGCCCATCCCGGGCGTGCACGCTCTGGTGCTGGATGCCCGGCTCAACCCCGCCCCCATCGGCGTGGTCGGCGAACTGTATCTGGGTGGCCCCGCCCTGGCGCACGGTTATGTCGGTAGGCCGGAGTTGACCGCAGAACGGTTCGTAGCCAACCCCTTTGGCTATGCCGGGGCGCGCCTGTACCGCACGGGCGACCTGGTCCGCTGGACCTCCGCCGGGACTCTCGACTACCTCGGACGCGCCGACAGCCAGATCAAGCTGCGCGGACAGCGAATCGAATTGGGCGAGATCGAGAACAGCCTGTTGGCCTGCCCACACGTCACCATGGCCGCGGCCACGGTGCACAACAACGGCACCGGCGCCCACCTGATCGCCTATGTGACCTTCGAGCACAGCACCACCGCCGACCCCGATGACGACGCCGGCGACGACGAAATCGTCGCCCAGTGGCAGCACGTTTACGACGACCTCTACGGCACGGACGCCGGCACCACGGGGCTCGGCGCCGACTTCCGCGGCTGGAACAGCAGCTACACCGGCGATCCGATCCCGCTCACGGAGATGGAGGAGTGGCGTTCTGCCACCGTGGACCGGATCATGGCCCTGCGGCCGCGGCGGGTGTTGGAGATCGGCGTCGGCCTCGGGCTGATCCTGTCCCAGGTCGCGCCGGAGTGTGAACGGTACGTCGCCACCGACATGTCCGCGGCCGCAATCGATTACCTCGCCCGTTCGATGGAGCAGCTGGAACTCCCTTGGCGTGATCGCGTCCAACTGCTGACGCAACCGGCTCACGTGACCGAGGGTTTGCCGCTGGGATTCTTCGACACCGTCATCCTCAACTCCGTCGTTCAGTACTTTCCGAACGCGGAATATCTGGCGGATCTCGTCGACAACGTGTTGGAGTTACTGTGCCCGGGCGGCACGCTGTTCGTCGGCGACGTGCGCAACCACACGCTGCAGGGCGCGTTCCAGACCGCGGTCGCACTCGCCCGCAGCGACACCCCCGAGACCGCCGAGCTTCGTCAACGCGTCCAGCGCGCCGTGGTCGGGGAAGCCGAACTCCTGCTCGCCCCCGAGTTCTTCACGACCCGATTCGCCGACCACCCGTCGGTGTCAGGGCTCGACATCCAGGTCAAGCGCGGAGCGGCCGACAACGAACTGAACCGCTACCGTTACGATGTCGTCGTCCGCAAGGCACCCACACCGGTGCGCAGCCTGGCCACCACGCCTTCGTGGGCGTGGGCCGAGTGCGGGGGACCGGACGGACTGCACGAACGGCTGGCCGCCCGACGTCCCGACGCGATCCGCGTTTCCGGCATCCCCCGCACCGGATTGATCACCGACGTCCATGTCGAACAGGCCCTCGCGGAAGGCCTTTCGCTTGCCGACGCGCTCGCCCGGGCCTCCGCCGCCGAGCCGTCCGACGCCGTGACGCCCGAACAACTGCACCGAGCCGCGGAGAGCATCGGTTACCGCGCCGCCGTCAGCTGGGGCGCCCAACCTGGCACGCTCGACGCCGTCTTCGTCGCGCCGGATAACGAAGGCGCCGAGCACATTCCGGGCCTCACCGATGCCTACCTGCCGAGCGACGAAGGCGGCAGTCACGCGAACGACCCCCGCAACAACACCCGGATCAGCGCGGTGCGCCGGCGGCTGAGCGCCCGGTTGCCCGACTACATGCTGCCGACGCAGATCGTGGTCCTCGACGAGTTCCCCATCACGTCGTCCGGCAAGATCGACCGAAAGGCGCTGCCGACACCGGTGTTTGCCGACACACCGTTCCGTGCGCCCCAAACCCCGACCGAAGAGATCCTGTCCGGCATTTACGCCCAGGTGCTCGGGCTCGACCGGGTCGGGGTAGACGAGTCATTCTTCGACCTCGGCGGCGACAGCATCTTGTCCATGCAAGTGGTGGCGCGCGCCCGCGCGGCCGGGCTCAGCTGCCGGCCCCGCGACATCTTCGTCGAGCAGACCGTGGCCGGCCTGGCCAGGGTGGTCAGCGTGGCCGATACGACCGCACCGATCGACGAGGGAACCGGCGACGTGGTCGCGACGCCGATCATTCGGTGGTTGCAGGGCGTCGACGGCCCGGTCGACCAGTTCAACCAGACCATGGTCGTGCAGGCGCCGGCGGGCGTCGGCCAGGCCGATGTCGTCGCCGTGCTGCAGGCCCTGCTGGACCGGCACCCCATGCTGCGGCTGCGGGTCGTCCACGCCCCGGACGGCTGGAAACTGGCTGTGCCCGAACCGGAGTCGGTGCACGCCGCCTCCCGCGTGCATACCGCCGACACGCTCAGCGAGGGGGCGATCGTCGCCGCGCGGTCGCTGCTCGATCCGGCCGCCGGCGTCATGCTCACCGCCGTGTGGGCCACCACCACCGGACAGCTGGCGCTGATCGTTCACCACCTCGCCGTCGACGCGGTGTCGTGGCGGATCTTGCTCGAAGACCTCAATATCGCCTGGGCCCAACACCACACCGGGCAGCCCATAACGCTCCCCGCGGCGGGCACGTCCTTCCGGCGCTGGGCCGCGTTGCTCGCTCAACACGCCGTTGCGCCAGCGGTATTGGCGCACGCCGGCACCTGGAAGGAAATCGCTGCGACTCAGCCGGTGCTGCCGCCCGTCCAGGGCGCCGTCGATACCTACGCCAGCGCCGGGCACCTGTCGGTCTCCCTCGACGGCGAGAACGCCCGCGCGCTGATGAGCGAAGCGCCCGCGGCCTTCCACGTGGGGATCCAGGACATCTTGCTGATCGCGTTCGCCTTGGCGTGCGCCGAATTCCTGAGCACCGGTGACGCGGCGATAGGTTTCGACGTCGAAGGTCACGGGCGCGACGAAGAATTGGCCGCCGATGTGGACCTGTCCCGCACCGTGGGCTGGTTCACCACCAAATACCCTGTCGCGCTGACCGCCGGCGCACTGCCCTGGACGCAAGTCGTCACCGGTGGCGACGCGCTCGGCCCGATCATCAAGCGCGCCAAGGAACAACTCCGCGCGGTTCCCGATCCCGTGACCTACGGCCTGCTGCGCTACCTCAACGCCGACATCGATCTGGCCGGCCCCGACCCCACCATCGGGTTCAACTACCTGGGCCGCCTCGGCGCACGCGGCACCGAAGCCGGGGCTACGAGCGATCTTTGGCTGATCAGCGAGGACGGCTCGGCGTTCGTCGAGGCCGCGACCGCGGTGACCATGCCGTTGATGCACACCCTCGAGCTCAGCGCCGTCGCCGTCGACACCGATGCGGGTCCGCAGCTGAACGCCACCTGGACCTGGGCACCCTCGGCGCTCGATCACGCCCGCGTCGACCGGCTCAACCGGTTGTGGTTCGAGGCCCTCGCCGGGATCTGCGCCCACGTCGCACGGGGAGGCGGCGGGCTGACCCCCTCCGACATCGCGCCCGCACGACTGACCCAACAGCAGATCGACAGCCTGCAGCAGCGGTACCCGATCGCCGACATCCTGCCCCTGACCCCGCTGCAGCAGGGCCTGCTGTTCCATGCCAGCGCCACCCAAGGGTTGGACGGGCTGTCCGAAATGTATTCCGTGCAGCTCGATTTCACGGTGGCCGGCCCGCTCGAGCCCGACCGGATGCGCGCAGCGGTGCAAACGGTGCTCGATCGCCACCCGAACCTGGCGGCCCGGTTCTGCACCCAGGACGAACCGGTGCAGCTCATCCCGGCGCATCCCGCGGCGGCATGGCAGTACGTCGAACTGGGCGACGGCGACCCCGACGCGCAGATCCAGCGGCTGTGCGCGGCCGAACGCGTCGCGGTCTGCGACCTGTCGAATCCGCCGGCGTTCCGGGTGGCGCTGATCCGCACCGGACCCCACCGGCACCGGATCGTCGTCACCAACCACCACATCGTGCTCGACGGTTGGTCGACGTCGATCTTGCTGCAAGAGATGTTCGCCGCGTACTACGGGCAGCGGCTACCCGCGGCGACGTCGTATCGCCGATTCGTCACCTGGCTGGCCGAGCGCGATGTGCAGGCCGCCCACACCGCCTGGAGCGAGGTGCTGGCGGGATTCGATTCCCCCACCCTCGTAAGTTCTTTCAACCGAGCGGGTCCCGGGCGGCGGGGCGAGGCCACGTACCGGTTCTCGGAGCAGACCACGCGCGCCCTGACCGAACTGGCCCGCTCGCACCACACCACCATCAACACCGTGTTGCAGGCCGGCTGGGCGCAGCTGCTGATGTGGCTGACCGGCCAGCGCGACGTCGCCTTCGGCGCCGCCGTGTCCGGACGCCCGACCGAGCTTCCCGGAGCGGAATCGATTGTGGGGCTGTTGATCAACACCGTGCCGGTGCGCGCCACCATCGCCGCCGACACCACGACGACCGCGTTGCTCAACCAGCTCCAGCACGCCCACAACCAGACCCTGGACCACCAACACCTGGCGCTGACGGCCATCCACCACCTCACCGGTCACGACCAGTTGTTCGACACCCTGTTCGTCTACGAGAACTATCCGGTCGACACCACCGCGATGGCGGGCGCGCAGGAATTCACCGTCACCGACATGACCACCCACGAGTCCACCCACTACCCACTGACTCTGGAAGCCCGGACGGGCGAGCAACTGGGCGTGCGCGTGGAATACGACAGCAACACCTTCGACGCCGACACCATCGACACACTCATCACGCGATTGCGGCGAGTGCTCGAGGCCATGACCGCCGATCCCTCCGCCCGCTTGTCGGCCGTCGACTTGCTCGACGAGCCCGAACACGCCCGGCTCGACGCGTGGGGCAACCGGGCAGCGTTCGACCGGCCGGTGACGCCCGTGTCGATTCCGGCGCTCTTCGCCGCCCAAGTCGCGCGGACTCCCGACGCGGCCGCGCTCACTTGCGATGGCCGCTCGATGACCTACTCGGAACTCGACGCGGCGGCGAACCGGTTGGCGCACTTGCTAACCGAGCAGGGGGCGGGTCCGGGACGATGCGTGGCGCTGCTGTCCACCCGGACGGCCGAGGCGATCGTGGCGATCCTGGCGATACTGAAATGCGGGGCCGCCTACCTGCCGATCGACCCGGCGTTGCCGTGGGACCGGATCGAGTTCATGATGACCGACGCCGCGCCGATCGCCGCCGTTGTCACCGGGGAATCGGCCGGCCGGCTGGACCTCGGCGCCCTGCCGGTCATCGATGCCGACGACCCCCGGCTCGACGCCTACCCGGCGACGGCCTTGCCGCTGCCGGAGCCCGACGACCTCGCCTACATCATCTACACCTCCGGAACCACCGGCGTCCCCAAGGGCGTATCGATCGCCCACCACAACGTGACCCAGCTGATCGCATCGCTCGATCGGGATCTTGCTTCGCCACAGCAGGTTTGGACCCAATGGCACTCCTACAGCTTCGACATCTCGGGCTGGGAGATCTTTGGTGCCCTGCTGCATGGCGGCCGACTGGTGGTGGTGCCCGAGCCCACCGCCGCCTCCCCGGACGACTTCCGTAACCTGCTTATTTCGGAGAAGGTGACGGTGCTGTGTCAAACCCCGACCGCCGTCAGCGCGCTCGCGCCCGAAGGGCTGGAGTCCGTGGCGCTGTTGGTTGGCGGCGAGGCGTGCCCGCCCGAGGTGGTGGACCGATGGGCCCCGGGACGGCTGATGATCAACGAATACGGCCCCACCGAAACGACGATGTGGGTGACGTTGAGCGCCCCGCTGGCGGCGGGGTCGGACGTGGTGCCCATCGGAGCGCCGGTGCCCGGGGCGGCGTTGTTGGTACTGGACGGCTGGCTGCGCCCGGTGTCGGCCGGAGTGGTCGGCGAACTGTACGTGGCCGGACACGCTGTCGGAGTTGGCTATTGGCGCCGGGCGGGACTGTCCGCTACGCGCTTCGTCGCCTGCCCGATCGGGCCGCCGGGAGCCCGGATGTATCGCACCGGCGACCTGGTCCGGTGGCGTTCCGACGGACAACTCGAGTACGTCGGCCGGGCCGATGACCAGGTGAAGATCCGCGGCTACCGCATCGAACTGGGCGAAATCCAAACGGCGCTAACGCAACTCGATGGCGTCGAGCACGCGGCGGTGATCGCCCGCGAGGACCGGCCCGGGGACAAACGCCTCGTCGGCTACATCACCGGCTCCGCCGACCCAACCGCGGTGCGCGCGGCACTGGCCGACCGGTTACCGGCCCACATGGTCCCGGCCTCGGTGGTGGCGCTGGAGGCGCTGCCACTGACCGTCAACGGCAAACTCAACGCCCGCGCCCTCCCGCCGCCGCGATACGACGACGCCGATCGGTACCGCGCCCCGGCTAATCGGGTCGAACGGGCGCTGGCCGACATCTACGCCCAAGTCCTGGGTGTCGAGCGCGTCGGGGTCGATGACTCGTTCTTCGACCTCGGTGGGGACAGCATCTCGGCGATGCGTGCCGTCGCCGCCATCAACAGCGCCCTGGATGCCGGCCTCGCCGTGCGGACCTTGTTCTACTCGCCAACCGTCAGAGGCCTGAGCCGGCAGCTGGGCAAGACCGAGCGCGACGAAGACTTGGTTCCCGTCGAGACCCTGAAAGAGGGCAGCGGCGTTCCGGTTTGGTGCATTCACGACGGCTTCGGGCTCAGCTGGCCGTATCGCGCGCTGAGCGAATATCTGGACTGCCCGATCATCGGGATCAACCACGTCCCACAGAACGGGGAAGGCCAACCGGAATCGATTCGCGGCATGGCGGAAAGATATGCCGACCGGCTGCAAAGCGCCTACCCGGATGGTCCCTACAAGCTGCTCGGCTGGTCGTTCGGCGGTGTCGTCGCGCACGAGCTCGCGATCGAGCTGCAGCGCCGCGGGTGCGTCGTCCAGAGCCTGGTGCTGCTGGACGCGCCGTACTCCGCGGCGAGGGGGGTACCGAGGTTGGCCGCCACCAGAATCCGGGCGTCGGCCGAAAGCCATGTCCTGGAACGCATCCTGCGGAACAACGGCATAGACATCCCGGCGGGGTCGGGGCCCCTCACCGCCCGGCGGGCCGAAGAGCTGATCCGCCGGCAGCTGGGAGATTCCGCTCTGCCGCCCGCGCGGTTGCTGGAGTTCATGGTCAACAGCGCCAACGCCAGCCAGTCGTACCTAGTCGACCACGTCCCCGATGTCTTCGACGGTGACATGGTGGTGTTCTCCGCGGCACGCAATGGGAACGGGAATGGCGACAGCCCCGGATTGAAGGCGCAAGTGCATCGGATGGGCACCCAGCTGCTGATCCGATCCCGCTTGCGGAAGTGGAAATCCCACACCGCCGGGGCCTTCACCGCGTACTCGATCGACTGCTCGCATTACGACATGTTGACCAGCGCATCGCTCAACATGTACGGCGAGCACCTGAAATTCGCCTTAGAGACGTGAGAGAACGGTAGGAGAAACGTGAGGTGGGCATGGTGAAGAAGACGCGCGCCGAGGACCGGGCCGACTTTGCGGACATGCCCCGGGGCGGCCCGGACGCTTCCTGGTTGGACCGGCGGTTGCAAACCGACCGGCTGGAATACCTGGACCGCGACGACGTCGACGATCTCAAGCGCAAGGTGATCTCCGCGCTCGACCGCGCCGAGCGGCGGCAGTCCCGCGCGCACGAGGCGCTGGCCCGGGTGGTCCTCGGCGAGGTGACCGACGTGCCCTCGCCGAAGATCCTCGAACTGGGGGCCGGGTTCGGCGGTCTGTCGCGCAGGCTGCTCGCGAACCACGCTACGGCGCAGGTCACCGTCACCGACGTCGATCCGACGTTCGTCGCGGCGCTCGCCGACAGCGACCTGGGGACCCACCCTCGCGCCACGGTGCGGCAGATGGACGCCACCGCGATCGACGCCCCCGATGGCCACTACGACCTCGCCCTGTTCGCGTTGTCGTTGCATCACCTGCCCCCCGAGCCGGCCGCCCGGGTGTTCGCCGAGGGGACCCGCGCGGCGAAGAAGCTGCTGATCATCGACCTCCGCAGACCCCCCGCCGCGCTGCACGTCCTGGTGTTGGCGGCGGTGCTGCCGTTCACTCGGCTGGTCCCGCTGGCACACGACGGGGTCATCAGCTCGTTACGGGCCTACAGCCCGTCGGCGCTGACGGCCCTGGCCCATCATGCGGATCCGGGTATCACCGTCGAGTTCCGCACCCGGGCGCTGGGCCCGACGGTCGCGGTGGCCTATCGCGGCTAGCCTTCCAGTTCCCGCTTCAAATTGGCCAAGACCTCGCCCTGAATCCTCTTCAGTCCCAAGGGCGCAAAGGTCTTCTCGAAGAAGCCCTTGACGCCGCCCGCGCCCGTCCAGGTGGTCTTCACCGTGACGCTGGAGCCGGGGCCGGCGGGCGCCACCGTCCAGTTGATGATCATCGACGAGTTCGCGTCCTTCTCGATGACGGAGTGGCCGGCGACGTCGACGTCGACCTGCACGTCGCGGACGCGCGACTTGGTGGCTTGCAACTTCCACTTGGCGACCGTGCCCGCCCCCTGGCCGCCCTGCAACACCTGGTAGTCGCTGTACTGGGGGGACAGGATCTTCGGGCGCACCGTCTGATAGTCCGCGACCGCCGCGAGGGTGGCGGCCGGCTCCACGTTCACCAAAATTGTGCTGGCAGCACTCACCTGTCCCAAAACAACTCCTGAAGCTATGCCGCCCGCGCGCGGGTGCACGGGCTGTGGTCGAAGACTAGGGTATATGTGGTGCCTGTCCCTGGATCTGCACTCTCGGCGCACAAGTCGGGCGTTGACCGGTTGATGGCGAGTTATCGATCCATCCCCGCGACGTCCGCCGTCCGGCTCGCCAAACCTACGTCAAACCTGTTCCGCGCCCGCGCCAAACGCGACGCGCCCGGCCTGGACACGTCGGGGCTGACCGGCGTCCTGGGCGTCGACCCGGAATCCCGCACCGCCGACGTGGCCGGCATGTGCACCTATGAGGATCTGGTCGCCGCGACGTTGCCGTTCGGCCTTTCGCCACTGGTGGTCCCGCAATTGAAGACCATCACCCTCGGCGGTGCGGTCAGCGGCCTGGGGATCGAGTCGGCGTCGTTCCGCAATGGCCTGCCGCACGAATCGTTGCTGGAGATGGACATCCTCACCGGCGCCGGCGATTTGCTCACCGCTTCACGAACCCAATACCCGGACCTGTTCCGTGCCTTCCCCAATTCGTATGGGACGCTTGGTTATTCGACCCGGCTGCGGATTGAGCTGGAGCCCATCGCGCCGTTCGTCGCGTTGCGCCACATCCGGTTCCGGTCGTTGCCCACGCTGATCGCGGCGATGGAACGCATCATCGATACCGGCGGCCAGGGCGGCACACCCGTCGACTACCTGGACGGGGTGGTGTTCAGCGCCGACGAGAGCTACCTGTGCGTGGGCCGGCGCACCACCACGGCCGGACCGGTCAGCGACTACACCGGCAAGAACATCTACTACCAGTCCATCAGGCACGACTCCGCGGGGCCGGAGGCCACCAAGGACGACCGGCTGACCATGCACGACTACATCTGGCGCTGGGACACCGACTGGTTCTGGTGCTCGCGCGCGTTCGGTGTGCAGAACCCCCGGCTGCGGCGCTGGTGGCCGCGCCGCTACCGGCGCAGCAGCGTGTACTCGAAGCTCGTCGCCATCGACCAGCGCTTCGGAATCGCCGACCGGATCGAGGAGCGCCACGGCCGCCCCCCACGGGAGCGGGTGGTCCAGGACGTCGAGCTGCCGGTGGAACGGACCTGCGAGTTCCTGGAATGGTTCCTGAGCAACGTGCCGATCACCCCGATCTGGCTGTGCCCGCTGCGGCTGCGCGACCACGAGGGCTGGCCGCTGTACCCGATGCGGGCGGACCACACCTACGTCAATGTCGGCTTCTGGTCATCGGTGCCGGCGGGCGCCACGGAAGGCGCCACCAACCGGACGATCGAAGCGAAGGTGAGCGAGCTCGACGGGCACAAGTCGCTGTATTCCGACTCGTACTATGCCCGCGAGGAGTTCGACGAGTTGTACGGCGGCGAGGCCTACAACACGGTCAAGAAAACCTACGATCCCGATTCCCGTCTCCTCGATCTCTACGCAAAGGCGGTACAACGGCGATGACAACGACCAAAGAATCCCACCGCACCACCGGAAAACTGAGCATGGCGGAGATCCTGGAAATCTTCGCCGCGACCGGACGCCACCCGCTGAAGTTCACCGCCTACGACGGCAGCACCGCGGGTTGCAAGGACGCTGAGCTGGGCCTGGGCCTGCGGACCCCGCGCGGCGCGACCTACCTGGCCACCGCCCCCGGCGAACTCGGCCTCGCCCGCGCGTACGTGGCGGGTGACATGGACCTCTACGGCGTCCATCCCGGTGACCCCTATCAGCTGCTCAAGACGCTGACCGACCGCGTCCAGTTCAAGCGGCCGCCGGCGCGGGTGCTGGCCAACGTGGTGCGTTCGATGGGGCTGGAGCGGCTCGTCCCGGTCGCCCCGCCGCCCCAGGAGACCCCGCCCCGGTGGCGGCGGGTCGCCGACGGGCTGATGCACACCAAGACGCGCGACGCCGAGGCCATCCACCACCACTACGACGTCTCGAACGCGTTCTACGAATGGGTGCTCGGCCCGTCGATGACCTACACGTGCGCGGTGTACCCCGACGCCGACGCGACGCTGGAACAGGCTCAGGAGAACAAATACCGGCTGGTGTTCGAAAAGCTCGGGCTGCAAGCCGGCGATCGGTTGCTCGACGTCGGCTGCGGCTGGGGCGGCATGGTCCGCTTCGCCGCGCGGCGCGGCGTGCGGGTGATCGGCGCCACCCTGTCGGCGGAGCAGGCGAAGTGGGCGCAGCGGGCGATCGAAGACGACGGGCTCGCGGACCTCGCCGAGGTCCGGCATTCGGACTACCGCGACATCCGCGAGGGCGGTTTCGACGCCGTGTCCTCGATCGGATTGACCGAACACATCGGGGTCAAGAACTATCCGGCTTACTTCGGGTTCCTCAAGTCGAAGCTGCGCACCGGCGGCCTGCTGCTCAACCACTGCATCACCCGCCACGACAACAAGTCGACGTCCTTCGCGGGCGGCTTCACCGACCGGTACGTCTTCCCGGACGGCGAGCTGACCGGCTCGGGCCGCATCATCACCGAGATCCAGGACGTCGGCTTCGAGGTGCTGCACGAGGAGAACTTCCGGCATCACTACGCGATGACGCTGCGGGACTGGTGCCGCAACCTGGTCGAGCACTGGGACGCCGCCGTCGACGAGGTGGGGCTGGCCACCGCCAAGGTGTGGGGCCTGTACATGGCGGCCTCGCGGGTCGCGTTCGAGCAGAACAACCTGCAGCTGCATCACGTGCTGGCGGCCAATGTCGACCCGCGGGGCGACGATCAGCTGCCGCTGCGCCCGTGGTGGACGCCGTAGGCCTGTGGCGGCAGCTCTAGACGTTATCGATCCGGCGGGCGCCCAGCTCGTTCTGGAGCAGCTCTAGCGCGACCTCCTCGGGGTCGCGGCGCGGCCCGGCCGACTCCGCGCGGCCGGCCTCGGCGAGCATGTGTTCCTCCTCGTCGCGCTGGGCCACGTCGGGGGCGGGCTCCTCGGTCTTCGGGGCCGGTGGGCCCGGCTCGACCGGCGCGGCGTCGCCGACCTCGCAACGCACTCGCCAGTTGACGCCCAGCGCGTCCTTGAGCGCTTCGGCGATGACGTCGGCGTTGCGCTGCTCGCACAGCCGCTTGGCCAGCGGCGCCGAGGAATGCGTCAGCACCAGCGTGTTTTCCTCGAGGGCGCGCACGGTGGCACCGGCCAGCATCACCTCGGTGGTGCGGCTGCGCTGGCGCACCTTGTCGCGCACCGTCGGCCACATCGTTCGCACGGCGGCCGCGTTGAGTTCGCCGGGTGCGGCGGCCGGTTCGGGGGCCGGTTCCGGGACCGGCTCGGGGATCGCGGGCGGCGGGACCGGTTCGGGGACGGCCTCCGGCATGGGCACGGGCGGAGCGGACCTGGGCGGGGCCGCCTCCCGAGGCGGGGTGGCCTCCCTGCGCGGCCGCACGGGAGCAGCGACCGCCGGCCGCGGCGGATGCGCGGCGGCCACCTCGGCGGCGGGGATGGACATGTCCAACCGGGTCTCGATCCGCTCGACGCGTTGCAGCAGCGCCGACTCGGTGTCGCTGGCCGAGGGCAGCAGCAGCCGCGCGCAGACGACCTCGAGCAGCAGGCGCGGGGCCGTCGCGCCGCGCATCTCCCCCAGGCCCGCCTGCACGACCTCGGCGTAGCGCGTCAGCGTGGCCGACCCGAGGCGGGTCGCCTGGTCGCGCATCCGGTCGAGCACGTCCTCCGGGGCGTCCACCACGCCGCGGCTGACCGCGTCCGGAACCGCCTGCAGCACGAGGAGATCGCGGAACCGCTCCAGCAGGTCGGTGGCGAAGCGGCGTGGGTCATGGCCCGCGTCGATCACCGACTCCACCGCACCGAACAGTGCGGCGGCGTCCGACGCGGCGAGGGCGTCGACCGCGTCGTCGATCAGCGCGACGTCGGTGGCGCCCAGCAGCCCGAGCGCCCGCGGGTAGGTGACGTGGTTCCCCTCGGCACCCGCCAGCAGCTGGTCGAGCACCGACAGCGTGTCGCGCGGGGAGCCACCGCCGGCGCGGATCACCAGCGGGTACACCGCGTCGTCGACGGCGACGCCCTCCTGCTCGCAGATCCGCCCGATCAACGCGCGCATGGTCTTCGGCGGCAGCAGCCGGAAGGGGTAGTGGTGGGTGCGCGACCGGATGGTGGGCAGCACCTTCTCCGGTTCGGTGGTGGCGAAGATGAAGATGAGGTGCTCGGGTGGTTCCTCCACGATCTTGAGCAGCGCGTTGAACCCCGCCGTGGTCACCATGTGCGCCTCGTCGATGATGAACACCCGGTAGCGCGACTGGGCGGGCGCGTAGAACGCCCGGTCCCGCAGCTCGCGGGTGTCGTCCACGCCGCCGTGGCTGGCGGCGTCCAGCTCCACCACGTCGATGCTGCCGGGGGCGTTGGGGGCCAGCGCCGTGCACGATTCGCAGACCCCGCACGGCGTCGCCGTCGGGCCCTGCACGCAGTTCAGCGAGCGGGCCAGAATCCGCGCGGACGAGGTCTTCCCGCAGCCGCGCGGCCCGGAGAACAGGTACGCATGGTTGATGCGGCCGGCTTCCAGGGCGATCGACAACGGCTCGGTGACGTGCTCCTGCCCCACCACCTCGGCGAAGGTTGCCGGTCGGTACTTGCGGTAGAGGGCCACGGTCAGCAGGCTACCGGCGCGCGCCGACTGGAGCGCGGCTGGCGTCGAGTGTGCGGCAGCGGCTTCCGGTGTGAACGTGCGGTCGACTCTCGCGGCGTGTCGTCGCCCTCAGCGCACACTGAATGCGGACGGTGACAGCAGCGATTCCGAGGCGGCGAGCAACGCGCAGGTGGCCAGCCCGTCGACCGCGTCGCGCAGGTCCGGCAGCGACGGGAAGGTGGGCGCGATCCGGATGTTCTTGTCGTCCGGGTCTTTTCGGTACGGGAACGACGCGCCCGCCTCGGTCACTGCGATCCCCGCGTCCTTGGCCAGGGCCACGGTCCGCCGCGCGGTGCCGGGCAACACGTCGAGGCTGATGAAGTAGCCGCCCTGCGGTTCGGTCCATGACGCGATCTTGGAGTCGCTCAGCCGCTTGTCCAGGATGTCCAGCGCCAACTCGAACTTGGGCGCCAGGATCTGCTGGTGGCGCAGCATGTGCAGGCGCACCCCGTCGGCGTCGCGGAAGAAGCGCAGGTGCCTCAGCTGGTTGACCTTGTCCGGGCCGATCGATTTCTTGCCCGCGTATTGCAGGTACCACGCGATGTTGCCCAGTGAGCCGCCCAGGAAGCTGACGCCCGCGCCGGCGAAGGTGATCTTGGAGGTGGACGCGAAGACGTAGGGCCGGTTGGGGTTGCCGGCCTTGGCCGCCAGCCCGAGCACGTCGACCTGCCGGATGAATTCGTGCGTCAGCGTGTGCACCGCATAGGCGTTGTCCCAGAACAGCCGGAAGTCCGGCGCGGCCGCGCGCATCTGCACCAGCCGGCGCACCGTCTCCCACGAGTAGGTGATGCCGGTGGGGTTGCCGAACACCGGCACCGACCACATGCCCTTGATCGCGGGATCGGCGGCCACCAGCTCCTCGATCAGGTCGACGTCGGGCCCCTCGGCCAGCATCGGGACGGGAATCATCTCGATGCCCATCGTCTCGGTGATCGCGAAGTGCCGGTCGTAGCCGGGGACCGGGCACAGGAACTTGACGCTCGGTTCGTCCTTCCAGGGCCGCTGCGAGTCGACGCCGCCGTACAGCATCGAGAAGGCGACGAGGTCGTGCATCAGCTCCAGGCTGGAGTTGTTGCCGGCGATCAGGTTGGGCACCGGGATGCCGAGCAGCTCGCCGAAGATGGCCCGCAGCTCGGGCAGGCCGTGCAGGCCCCCGTAGTTGCGGGTGTCGGTGCCCTCGCTGTCGCGGTAGTCGTCGCCGGGCAGGCTCAGCAGCTGGTTGGACAGGTCGAGCTGCTGCGGCGCCGGTTTGCCACGGGTCAGATCGAGGGACAACCTCTTGGCCTGCAGATCCGCGTAATCCTGCTGGTTGCGCGCGTGGGCGGCGGCAAGCTCTTCCGGGCTGAGGGAATCCAGCGACACGATGGACCCTTTCGCTGCTCCTGGTGGTGATCGCAAGCGCGGCGAAGCCGGGCGCAGCGGGTCACCACTCATCAAACCCAGTGGCGATCGCAAGCGCGGCGGAGCCGGGCAAAGCGGGTCGCCACTGGTGGATATAGGGGACCCCGCGCACCCGACAGAGCCCATTGACCCTTGCTGCCTTCCGGCCCTGGGGGAGTTCACAGGATAGACGCCGCGCGGGGTCCACCGCGAGTGTAATACCTGGCGCGGACTGACTCGCGGTCGCTATGGCGGCCTCGGTTACCATGGCCACGGAGGATTCGCCTAGTGGCCTATGGCGCTCGCCTGGAACGCGGGTTGGGTTAACAGCCCTCGCGGGTTCAAATCCCGCATCCTCCGCAATTGGTCCGCCATGCGGACCGGCACGAATTGATATGGATTCGGGTTGGCCGCCTTTAGGCTGGCGTGAACTCACCAGCACGAGGAGGGGTATGGGGCGCAAGATTGCCGTGCCGTGGCACCTGCTGTTCTCCCTCCTTGCCGGCGTCCTCTATTTCTTTTTCGTGTTGCCCCGTTGGCCGGAGCTGATGGGCGACACCTCCCATTCGTTGGGGACGGCGTTGCGGATCACGACGGGCGCGCTGTTCGCCCTGGCCGCGCTGCCGGTGGTGTTCAACCTGTTGCGGGTGCGCAGGCCGGAGCTGGGGACCCCGCAGCTGGCCCTGAACCTCAGGGTCGCCTCGATCGTGGCCCACGTGCTGGCGGGCGTGCTGATCATCGGGACCGCGATCAGTGAGATCTGGCTGAGCCTGGACACCGCGGGGCAGTATCTGTTCGCCATTTACGGGGCGGCCGCCGCGATCGCGCTGATCGGATTCTTCGCGTTCTACCTGTCCTTCGTCGCCGAGTTGCCGCCGCCACCGCCCAAACCGATCAAGGCGAAGGAACCCAAGAAGCGCCGACTGCGCCGCAAGAAGGGCGAGGAGGCCGACGGCGAGGACGCCGAAGCCGAGGAGGACGACGCCGAAGCCGAGGAGGACGACGCCGAGGCCGAGGAGGCCGAGGCGGAGGAGGCCGAGGCGGAGGACGCCGAGACCACCGAGGCGGAGGAGACCGAGGCCGTCAAGGCCGAGACCGAGACTCCAGAGCCCGAGGCACCCGAGCCCGCCAAGGCGTCCGCCCCGGCGGATGAGGCCACCCCGGAGCCCGAGGAGACCTCGGAGACCGAGGAAGCCCAGGCCCGGCTGCGCAATCGCCGCCCGACGGGCAAGGGGTCGCACCGGATGCGGCGCCGGCGCACCCGCGGTGGGGTGGCTCTCGATGAGGAATAGCCGGCGCTGATCAGTCGCGCCGCCGCAGGCGCTCCACGTAGTCGGCGATGCGTTGCAGGGTCTCGTCCGCCCCCCACATCCGGCGGACCTCGTCGTCGATGGCGCCGCCGTCGCGAATCCGCGCCAGCGTCGGCGCCCGCAGTTGGGACTTGGTCTGCCGATAGGCGCCGGCCGGGATGCCGCCGAGATCGGTCGCCTCGGCCACCGCCGCCTCCAGCAGGTCGTCGTCGACCAAGCGATGGGCAAGCCCGCGCGCCACGGCGTCGTCGCCCCGGTAGTTAAGACCGCCCAGCAGCACTTCCTCGGCGCGATCCCCGCAGGCGTAGCGCATGACCTCCAGCGCGGCGACCGGGAACGGCACGCCGACGCGCACCTCGGCCGCCCCGATCTGCGCCCGCGGGCCGATGAGGCGGCGGTCGCAGGCGCAGGCGAGCACGCAGCCACCCGCGATGGCGGCGCCGTTGATCGCGGCGACGGTCGGACCGGGATAGCAGAACACCGCCTCGAAGGCCGCGGACAGCGCCGGGACCAGCCGATCGGTATAGCCCGCGCCGCCCTCCACCACGCGGTTGAGGTCGACCCCCGCGCTGAACGCCCGGCCGGCGCCGGTGATAACCAAGGCACCGGCATCCGCGCGGCCCAAATCGCGAACCACCGAGGTCAGCGCCTCGAGCAGCTCGATGTCCTGCGCGTTGACGGGACCCGACGACAGGGTCAGCACCCGCACGTCCCGGACCGTCTTGACGTCGATCATGGCCACCTCCTCGGTCAACGGCTGACGGCCGCGATCACGACCGGGATATCGGTGTTCTCGTCGGTGTGATAGCTCGCGCACACGCGGTGGTAGCCATCGGCGATCTGCAGCGGGGCGCCGGTCGGGAAGTCGCCGCGCACCAGCAGGATGGGCGACAACGGTTGGCCCTTCTCGATTTTCGTCAGGTCCGCGGCGACGTGCGGGTTGTCGACCGGCAGCAGGCCCAGCCGCGCAGCACGCAGGATGTCTTTGGCCTTCCGGTGCGTCACGGTGCCGGCCTTCAGCTTCTTGATCACCTTTTTCACGGTTGCCGAGTCCGCGAGCATGGTGAGGTAGTCCGCCGCCGCCGGAAAGTCATGGGCCTCAGGCTTTTCCAGCCACTTCACGCTCAGCATCGCGGGCCTTCCCTTCGTCAGCCGACCTCGACGCAGCCTACCGGCTCGGCACCGCGAAATTTGGGATCGGTAGCGAATCGGGCGTTCTGTACTTGCGCCATGGCGACGCCATCGGGGCGGCGCATGAGGGAAGGAAACCGCAAGTGAAACGTCTTCTCGCGGCTGCGATTGGGACACTTGGCGCCGCATCGGTGCTGGTGGGGTGCTCCAGCGGCGGCCACTCAGCCAGCCCGGCGTCGAGCACGGCTCCCAGCGTCTCTACCGGTACCGGCACGAACGCACAGGTCAAGGTGGGCGGCGCCGACCTGGCGGGCGTGAACCCCGCCTCGGTGACCTGCGTCAGGACCGGCGGCAAGATCGACATCGGCAGCGGCTCCACGGGCGGCCCCCAGCAGGCGCTGGCCGTGGTGATGACCGACGCGAACCCCCCGACGGTCGAGTCGCTAGCGCTCTTCGTCGACGGCAACGCGCTGTCGGTGAGCAACGGCATGGGTGCGAAGGTCGGCTCGGCCAACGTGGCGGTGGACGGCAAGACCTACACCATCACCGGGCAGGCCCAGGGCGCCGACATGAAGAACCCGATGGCCGGAATGATCACCAAGGACTTCAGCATCAAGGTGACCTGCGGCTGATCGGCTGCGACCGAGCGGCGGACGCGCTCACTCACGCGTCCGCCGCTCACCGCTTTCCCTGCCCACGCGACACTTTCGGACTTATGATGCAGCCGTGTTGATCCCCGACGAGCTGGACAACGCGCGCCGCCTGGCCTTCGCGGGCGACGAGGCCGGGGCCCGCGACCTGTTGCTGTCCCTGATACCGCACATCGAGCGGGAAGATCGGGACGATCTCATGCTGGAGGTCCTCGCACAGCTCGGCGAGATCTACCTTGACCGCGGCGTGAATGACGGGGTGCGCGAATCCATCCGGCGCATCCAAGACTGCGTGGCGATCTACGCGGGGATGCCCGCCGACGCCCACAGCACACACCTGGTCCGCCGGTACTCGCGCCGGGCCCAGTTCCTGCAAGCCGGTTTGGCCGCCGCGATCGGCGATCACGACGGCGCGGCGACGGCGTTGGCGGCGTTGGAGGACCGCGGCGCCGATCTCCCCCGCCTGGCCCAAGAACACGCCCGGCTGCGCATCCATGCCCGGGTCTTGTGTGCCATCGCGCTGTGCGATGACGACCTGCACACGCAATCAGTCCCGTTGTGGGAGAAGGTCGTTAGCGACTTGAATGACTATCGCGACACCGGCGAGGACGCCGACCACGCCCGGGTTGTCGCCGGCATCGGGTACGGCAAATTCTGCGTTGACACCGGGCGGCTGGCGGAAGCCGATCCCTGGCTGCGGCGCGCGGAAGCACGGGCCCGGGCCAACGGTTGGGAACTGGCCATGGCCCGAGCGCAATTGGAGCGCGCGGCGGCGCGCTGGGCGGCGAACGACCACGCCGGCACCGAGCAACTGGTTTCCGAGGCTTATCCCGTCATCGCGCGGCACGCCCGCACCCACGACATCGCCCGCTGCTGGCTGTACCTGGGACTCACCCGGCTGGGTTCCGGCGCGCTGGAGGCCGCCGACGAGTGCTGGGAACACGCCGAACGGCACTGGCGCGAACTGGGCAAGCCCCTGTATCTGCACCGAATCTTGTTGCAACGCAGCTGGATAGCGATCTTCTGGAGCCGCTTCGCCGACGCCGTAGAGTTGATCGCGCAGGCGCGCGAACTGCTCGACTCGTCGCCGCGCAGCAGCTGGTTGCAGTACGCGCTGCTCGACAGCCATCTCGGTACGGTGTGGCGCGCGGACGCGCTTGCGGACCTGGGTTTCGACAGCTCGGGCGACCCCGACGAGACGCTGCAGGAGACCGAGGCGCGGCAGGCGGAGGGACTGGGCATCCTGCACGGCGAGATCGGGACCGACGAATACTGGCGCGGCATGACCAAGCTCCAGCAGGCCGCCGAGCTCAAAGTGCCGGCCGCGCTGGCGGTCGACTCGGTGCGGTACTCGATCGCCGACGCGGACGCGAGGGCACGCTGGGCCGCCACCGTTTCGGGCCCCGTCCTGGCCGGCGCCTTCGCGGTCGC
Source organism: Mycobacterium sp. UM_11 (assembly GCF_001414075.1). Classification (NCBI taxonomy): domain Bacteria; kingdom Bacillati; phylum Actinomycetota; class Actinomycetes; order Mycobacteriales; family Mycobacteriaceae; genus Mycobacterium; species Mycobacterium sp. UM_11. The sequence goes on from NZ_LATC01000045.1 coordinate 21,819, forward strand.
CTGGGAATGGGAGAATACCGAGCTGATCAGCGAGCTCGTCGAATACCACAGCGCGCGCGGCACTTTCGATACGGGTCCACAGCGTCCGCAAACCGGTGAATGGGCGTCGACGGCCACCGCGCCGGTGCCCGTGGAGACCGACCTCGAGCCGGTCCCGGCGCTGGCCGCGTCCGGCCCCTCGGCACCCGGCGGCGCATCCCTGACCCGGCTGGGACCCTTGCCACCGCTGCGGATGCAGCCCGACGCCGAGCCGATCCTGAGCCACTATCGCGAGCTGGCTGCCCAGCGCTACGGCCGCGACGTCACCGCGGCCGAGCCCGCCTGGTCGACCTGGCGATGAGCGACGCCGACCGGGCCACCCTGATCCTGCGGTACGCCGACGTCGGGATCGCAACGTACGCCAGCTTGCGCGTCGTCGGGCAGCCGTCGAGAACCGTCACCTGGCTGGTCGAAGAGCCGCTGTTGCTGGCCGCGCTGGAAGAGCTGGCGGGTGCCCTGCCCGAGCCGCACGGCTCCGAGGGCAGCCGGGACGCCATCGAGCGCGCGCTGACCACCGGGGCGTTCGCGGCTCAGGAGGGCGAGCTGACGCTCGCCTACATCCTCGGGGTGTTGTTGATCGGATCCCCGGGCTGGCAGCTGTTGGCCGAGTGCGTGGCCACGCCGCGCGCGGTGCTGCTCGTCTCGCCCAGCGCGCGACTGGCGCGCGTGCCCTGGGGGCTGCTGGCCGTGCCGAAATCGGGCCCCAGCAAGGAGGAATTGGTGCGCGCCCGGCAGGAGGCCATCACCGCCAGCGGCCGGGCCGCGGCCCGGATCCCCTGGCAGCTGGCCGATATCCGGCAACACACCGACGGCCACCGGCTGATGGAACTGGTCGACGTCTTGATGGCGGTCCCGCCGAACATCGTGCACTCACCGCGGCTGGCGGCCGGATGGGACGCCAGGAAGGACGGTCCGCCGGTGCTGGTCCTCGACCCCCGGGTGCCGGGCCAGCGCCCCGACTCCGCGCTGGGGTCGGTGCTCGGCAGGCCGGGGCCGGAAACGCCGCTGGCGCGGCACTTCACCGACGTGATGGGGCAGCGGCCGGTGCTTCCCGCCGTCGAGACGGCGGTCGAGCTGTTCCGCCGGCAGGACGCGGACCGCACCTGGCTGGCCAAGCTGCTCGCTCAAGCCCCGAGCCGGCTGCTTTACGTGGGGCACGCGAGTTCGGCGGAAGGCCAAGCGGATCGGGCCGCGCTGCACCTGGCCGATACGGCCGACATCCCCGGCGACGCCGACCCCATCGGTGACCACCGCCCGCTCACCGCGTCGGACCTCATCGCCCTGCAACTGCCGATGCCGCCGCGGGTGGCGATGCTGGCGTGCGGCTCGGGCGGGGACTATCAATTCGACGAGGCCACCGGACTGGTCGCGGCGATGATTCTGGGTGGCGCGCAGTTGGTGACCGCCACCCTGTGGTCCCTGCCCACCACGGCGGCGTATCGGCAATTCGCCACGGGGGCGGCCGATCCGATGGCCGAGGCCGTGGCGGCCGTGGATCGGGCCCACGAGGCCGAGGCCGACGCCGGGTGTGCGGTGAACCGTTGGCAACGGGCACAAATGCGCCGCTGGCGCGACGGCGACGCGACGGCCAGCCCGCTGTATTGGGGCGCCGTGGTCACCTTCGCGGTCGACGGTGCACGGTAGCGCTCACAGCGAGGCCACCCATGCCGCATGGACGGCCAACACGTCGTCGGGGAGCGAAAGCTCCTCGCGCGCAGCGGGATCGAAGGCGACCAGGACGACCAGGCCGGGCCGCAACATTGACAAGTCGAGGTCGTCGCCGCAACGGGCCAGCTTCCCGATGAACGTCTCCCCGGAAACCGCGACGACTTCGATGAAAATTTGACGCTCGACCGCGCGCACGGTGCCGACGCCGACGGCACGGTCGGCGGCGCTCCGGCGCCGGGCGGACCTGATCCGGTCGACCAGCAGCCACAGCTTGTTCATGCGACCAGCGTGAAGCCGCCAGCCGGCTACCGAACCCAACTTTTCGGCTGCCGCATTTCGCGCGCTGCCCCTATTCTGTGCAGATGAGCGCGGATTCGCAGCTGGCCGTCGCGGTCGGCCACCCACGCCGCTCGGTGATCGAGGCGGCATGGCGGGCGATCGGTGCCGGCGTGGAGGTGCTCAGCAGCGACGACGGCGGCCCCCTGAGCCGCACCGTCAAACGCATCATCGATCCGCTGGTGCTCCGGTTGCGGTCGAATCCCCAGTACTCGGCGCCCGTCGTCAACCCGGAGACGGCCGCCGCGATGCGTGACCTGATCGTCGGCAGCGGCCCCGAATTGCGCGCGGCCGCAGCGTGGTTCGAGGTCCTCAAAATGGAGCGGCGCAGGCAGCGCATCCGCGCCGGAAACGCCCAGGAACTGTACTTCCCGGTGTGCTTCGAGCTCGCGGTGACGAAAGGCCTACCGGCAGCGGAGGATCGCGAGACCGCGGCCGCGGTGCTGGCCGACATTCACCAGGGTCGCGACCGCACCGCGATCGAGGTGCTGCATCAGTACATGGCCGATGGTGAAACGGTCGCCAAGCTGGCCGATCAGCTCGATCGGAGCTGGCGCGACGTGCGGGCGGCCGACACGGTCACCGGCCCGTTCCTGGCCGAACTCGCGACCGTCCTCGGCCCGGCCAACAGCCACCGCACCGCGACGGCGCGGCAGCGCGTCTGGCAGGCGATGATCGCCGACACCACGCCGTACAACCTGGGGGCGCTGGCCCGTGTCGAGTCGGCGGAACTACCCTGGTCGATCGTCGATCTGGGCCTGAGTTCGGTTGCCCCGCAACGGCCCCCGCGCGTCGCCGGCGGCGCCGACAGCGACCGGCCGTTGGACCGCAGCGTGGTGGACCGGGTGCGCGCCACGCTGCGGCGCGCGCTGGACCGCGATGCGTTGCCCGATATCCCGCTGCTATGCGAGGAGGAGGTGGACCGGGCCTGCGCGCCCTGGGGGCTGCTGGCCGAGGACAAACAAGCAACGCTCGTCGCGGGCATCGAGATCGCGGTGGAACTGGCCCCACTGGATCCGTCCGTCGCCAGCTGCTACGCCCTGGCGGCGCAGATTCAGGCGCGGCTGCGCAAGGAGGCCTACGTGCTGCACGCCCGGCGCTACCTCGCCGAGGGCGGCCCTATCCATCCGCGGCAGCGACAGGTGGTCGACGACCTCGCCGCGTACGCCCAGCCCTACCTGAGCCGCCTGTGGGCGCGGCTGCACGGGCGCGACGTGTGGCAGGAACCGTGCGACGACGTCGATGATGTGCGCTCGCTGCTCGAGGGGGTCGCGCGGTCGGTGAGCCTGGACCACCGGCAGCGCATCAAGGCGATGCTGGAATTGCAGGTGGCCGGATGAGATTGGTTGCCGACTCGGGTTTGTGGAGCACCGGCCCCGCCAGCGAGGCGTCGCCGCTGGCGGCGGTGCTGGAGGTCAGCGGGGCCGTGTTGTCGTGGACCCTGGACGAGCCCGACGACCACGATGCGGCAACCCACATCACGTTCACCGATTTGGGCCGCGCGGACTGGCTTTGGCGGATCCTCGGCGAATCCGGCCATGTCGCCCTGGTTTCCGCTCTGGAATCGGCGGACCGGCCGCACGGCATCGACCTCGCGGGCGTGGACATCGTGCCCGGCTCGCTGCGCCGGCTACGCAGGCTGGCCGTGGGCCACTGGCTGCGGCGCTGGTGGCCCGCCAGCCGGCAGGACGGCATCGCCGGGCTCGACCGCGCGCTGCTGGACCTCGAGGTCGCGCTGCTCACCGCAGGCGCGCAGGGCTACTTCGCCGACGACACCCTGGATTCGGACGTCGCAGGCTTGCTGGCGCCGCACGCCGCGGCCCTGGCCGCGCACCTGGCGGACGGCGACCCGCGCGCGTCCGATTTGGTGCGGGCGGGCGCCGACCTGGCCGACGAAGTGGGGGTGGACGGCCCCGGATGGCCCGAACTCTTTGCCGCCCTTGATGATTCGGGCCTGGCCCTGGCCGTCCCGAGCGGGCGCCAAGATGACTACGCGCTGGCGGCCGGCGCCGCCGCGGGCCCGCGCACGGTGGCGCCGATCGCCCGTGGTGCCGCGTCCGTGAGCTGGGGCGGGGTCCCGCCCGCGATCTTCGATGCCGGTGAGAACACCGTCGACTGGACGGTGGAGGCGGCCGGACCGGCGGTGGTCGCCCGGGTGCGTGCGGCCGTCATCGGGCCGGACGCGCCGACCGGCGTGGCGGTGCGACTGCGCTCCGGGGCCTTTTCCGGCGCCGGCGCCCTGGACGCCGCCGGCCGCGCGACCCTGCAGCTGGTCGACGCCGAACAACGCCCCCTCACCGAATCGGCGGCCTGGGACCACGACTGGTCGGTCACGTCGGTGCTCGTCGGGGCCGAGACGACGGAGTCGGCCGACACCCGGGAGCGGGTGCGCCGGTGGGCGCGGGCGCGGCTGGACCGGCCGGCCGACGACGCCTTCCTCGCCGAAATACTGGCGGCCGAATCCGCCTACTAACGTGGACCGCGATTCCCTATGCTGAGCGAGTGCCAAACAACTATCGCGTGGTTCAGTGGAACACCGGCAACGTCGGCAAGAGTTCGCTGAAATCGATCGTCGCCAACCCCACGTATGAACTGGTGGGCTGCTACGCCTGGTCGGCGGAGAAGGTCGGCCGCGACGCCGGCGAGCTCGTCGGGATCGCACCCGTTGGCGTGGCGGCCACCAACGACGTCGACGCGCTACTGGCGCTGAAACCCGACTGCGTGGTCTACAACCCGATGTGGATCGACGTCGACGAGCTGGTCCGCATCCTGTCGGCCGGCGTCAACGTGGTCACCACCGCGTCGTTCATCACCGGGGGCAACCTGGGCAACGGCCGCGATAAGTTGGCGCAGGCCGCCGAGTTGGGCGGGTCCACGATCTTCGGTTCCGGCGTCAGCCCGGGATTCGCCGAACTGCTGGCCATCGTCTCGGCGATGGTGTGCAACCGGATCGACAAGGTCACCGTCAACGAGGCCGCCGACACCACGTTCTACGACTCACCGGAGACCGAGAAACCGGTGGGTTTCGGCCAGCCGATCGACCACCCCGAGCTACCGGCGATGGCCGCGAAGGGAACGGCGATCTTCGGCGAGGCGGTCCGGTTGGTGGGCGACGCGCTCGGCGTGGAGCTCGACGAGGTGCGCTGCGTGGCCGAGTTCGCCCAGACCACGGCGGATCTCGAGATGGCGTCCTGGACCATCCCCGCCGGATGCGTGGCCGGCGTCTACATCAGCTGGCAGGGCATCGTCGGCGACACCACCCTGATCGACCTGAACGTGCGGTGGCGCAAGGGCCAAACGCTCGAGCCGGACTGGAAGATCGAGCAGGACGGCTGGGTCATCCAGATCGACGGGCAACCGACCGTGACCACCAAGGTCGGCTTCTTGCCGCCGCCGTACTTCGAGGCCACCACGATCGAGGAGTTCATGGACCTCGGCCACATCATGACCGCGATGCCCGCGATCAACGCGATCCCCGCCGTCGTGGCCGCCGCGCCGGGCATCGTCACCTACGCCGACCTGCCGTTGACGCTGCCGCGCGGGAACGCCCACGTCGGCGTCAAACACTCATAGGGCCGCTTTGCGCCGGCCGGTCTTGGCGTAGGTGGCACCGAGCTGCGGAACCGGCAGCGGACCCTGTTCGCGGGCGGCCAGGATGGCGTTGCGCAGCGGACGGGCAAGTCCCGCAAAGGATCCCATGTCGAAGAGCAGGGGCGTGAGCAACCGGTTGTGCACGAATCCGAACGAGCTGCCGGTTTCCGGGTCGGACCAGCCCAGCGTTCCACCGAGACCGACGTGGCCGAAACCGCGCAGCAAGCCGGGCACCGGTGATTCGTGGTAGCCCAGGTGAAACGGCATGGGCACCACCATGTTTGCGTCCGGCCACTTCCGCCGGGCGCTGCCCGCCAGGCCACGCGCGAGGTCCTCGGACAGATACTTCTTGCCGTCGATGCGACCGTCGTTGGCCAGCACGGCATACATCTTCGCCAGCCCCCGGCCGGTGACCACGCCGTTGGCGGCGGGCACCTCCCCGTCGAGGAAGGGGGTGTCCCCCTTGAGCAGCGAGATGATGCCGGGGAAGTACATCGCACCCAACGCACCCGAGAACGGCAGGCCGGCCATCTTGGGGGCGATGAAGTTGAACACCGGGGCCCGCAGCCTGCCCTGCGGGATGAGGATCTCCGCCGGCTTGGTGGGCGAGCCCTCCGGGGGGCGGCCGAGGTGTAGGCCGTCGGTGTCGAGGGGGCGCGCGACTTCCTGGCGAATCAGTTCGCGCATGCCCTTGCCCGTCACCGCCCGGGCCAGACCGGACAGCAGCCAGCCGTAGGTCAGCGCGTGATAGGCCTGCACGCCGCGCAGATGGTCGACCGACGCGGCGGCGAGGCGCTCTTCCATCAGCACGTGGTCCATCAACTGCTCCTTGGTCACGCCCCGCAGGTGTGACAGCCCGGAGCGATGCCGCAGGACGTCGCGAACGGTGATCTCCGCCTTGCCGTTGGCGGCGAACTCGGGCCAGTATTCGGCGACGGGCTCGTCATAGGACAGCAGGCCGCGGTCGGCCAGCCGATGGATCACCGTCGACGCGACCCCCTTGGTCGCCGAGAACACCATGGCGCCGGTGTCGGCGGTCCAGGGCTGGGCACCGGCCCGATCCGACCATCCGGTCCAGACGTCGACGACGGGCACGCCGTCGATGTACACGCTCAGCGCCCCGCCGCCGAATCGGCGGCCGGGAAACAGCTGCCCGAACAGCCTGACGACGTTGGCGAAACGGGGGTCGGCCGCGCCGGAGACTCCGCGCGGCAGGCCATCGTCGGCGACCAGAAGGGCCGACGGTTTCACGGCGCCCCGACGCCCCGCTACCACGAGACGAAGCTATCAGTCCGCCCTCTGGCACTGCGGACGTTTTGGCATCGCGGCGCTACGCGGGCGGGGCCGGGGGGTCGGGAGGCTCGGGCGGCGGCGTGGGCGAATCCCCGAGATACTTGCGCAACCGGAGCAGTTGGTTGACCACGATGCCGATGCCGAGCAGCATCAGCACCACCACTATTGCCACCACGATCGCGGTGCTCACGAAGTCCATGATGGCAGGGTGGGGTTTCAATAGCTCCCCTAGCGGGGTAGCCAGAGCGGCATGAGTAACGAGGACAAGCTGAAGAACAAGATCGAGGACCTTGGTGGCCGGGCCAAGGAGGCCATCGGCAAGGCGACCGGCGACCACGAGACCAGGGACGAGGGTCGGGCGGATCAGGCCAAGTCGAGCCTGAAGGACGCCGGCGAAAAGGTGAAGGACGCGTTCAAGAAGTGAGTGGTCACCCCGCGCGGCGCCGGCTGCCGGTGCTCGCCGGGTTGGCGGCGCTGGTGGCCGGTGCGCTGGTGTCGAGCGCTCCCTCCCCGTCGGCGTCGGCGGAACCCTGCCCGGATGTCGAGGTCGTCTTCGCCCGCGGGTCGGGCGAGCCGCCCGGCGTCGGCGGGATCGGCGGGTCGTTCGTGGACGCGCTGCGTTCGCAGCTCGGGTCCCGCTCGCTCGGCGTGTACGCGGTCAATTACCCTGCCAGCACGGACTTTTCGAATCCGGGCTTCCCGGCGACCGTCGTCGACGGCATTCGCGACGCCAGCTCGCACATCGAAGCGACGGCCAAGAATTGCCCCAACACCCGCGAGGTCCTCGGCGGATACTCGCAGGGCGCGGCCCTGGCCGGCTACGTCACGTCGGCCGCGGTCCCGCCCGGCGTGCCGGCGTCGGCGGTGCCCGCGCCCATGCCTCCGGACGTAGCGAACCACGTCGCCGCCGTCACCCTTTTCGGGACGCCGTCGGGCGACTTCCTGCAGAAGTATCACGCACCGCCGCTGTCCATCGGGCCGCTCTATCAGCCCAAGACTTTGGAGCTGTGCGCCCAGGGCGACCCCGTGTGCGGCAGCGGCAACGGCAACGATTTCGCCGCGCACGTTTCCTACGGGGCCAACGGGATGACTAACCAGGCCGCCAACTTCGCCTCCAGTCATCTGTAGGCCGGACGGCCCTGCAAAGATCGCACCATGCGCGTTTTGATCACAGGCGGCACGGGGTTCGTCGGCGGCTGGACGGCCAAGGCCGTCGCCGACGCGGGGCACGACATCCGGTTTCTGGTGCGCACCCCCGCCAAGCTGGAGACATCCGTGGCGAAGCTGGGCGTGGACGTCTCCGACTTCGCCGTCGCCGACATCACCGACCGCATGGCGGTGCGCAAGGCGCTGGATGGCTGCGATGCCGTCGTGCACAGCGCCGCCTTGGTGGCCACCGACCCGCGCCAGACGACGCAGATGCTCACCACCAACATGCAGGGCGCCCAGAACGTCCTCGGCCAGTCGGTCGAGCTGGGACTGGATCCGATAGTTCACGTGTCCAGCTTCACGGCGCTGTTCCACCCGAACCTGGAAACGCTGACGGCGGATCTGCCGGTGGTCGGCGGGGCCGACGGCTACGGAACTTCCAAGGCGCAGGTCGAGATCTACGCCCGCGGGCTGCAGGACGCCGGCGCGCCGGTGAACATCACCTATCCCGGCATGGTCCTCGGCCCGCCCGTCGGCGACCAGTTCGGTGAGGCCGGCGAGGGCGTCAAGGCGGCCGTGCAGATGCACGCGATCCCGGGGCGAAGCGCCGCCTGGTTGATCGTCGACGTCCGCGATTTGGCCGCGCTGCACGCGGCGCTGCTGGAGCCCGGCCGCGGGCCGCGCCGCTACACCGCCGGCGGCCACCGGGTCCCGGCGGCCGAGTTGGCGACGCTGCTCGGCGAGGTCGCCGGCACGCCCATGCTGTCGGTGCCCATCCCCGACACCGCGCTGCGCGTCGCCGGCGCGGTGCTGGACCGCGCCAATCGCTTCCTGCCGTTCGAGACGCCCTTCACCTGGGCCGGGATGCAGTACTACACGCAAATGCCGGCGTCCGATGATTCGCCCAGCGAACGCGAGCTCGGCATCAAGTATCGGGATCCGCAGGAAACCGTCGCGGACACCCTGGCGGCCTACCGCGCGGCCGCGACGTAGGGCGCGCTCCGCGTGAGGAGGTCCGACCGATGAAGAGCGTGACTTGCACCAACGCGCGGCTGGACGTCGCCGACCTCCCCGCCCCGATTCCGGCCAAGGGCCAGCTGCTGCTCGAGGTCCTGCGGTGTGGCATCTGCGGATCGGACCTGCACGCCCGCCGCCACTGCGACGAGCTCGCCGACGTGATGGCCGAGTCCGGTTACGACGCGTTCATGCGGTCGGACCAGCAGGTCGTGTTCGGCCACGAATTCTGCGGCGAGGTGCTCGATTACGGCCCCGGCACCCGCAAGGCCCCGCGTCCCGGCACGCCCGTGGTCGCCCTGCCGCTGCTGCGCCGCGGCAAGGAGGTGCACGGGATCGGGCTCTCGACGATGGCGCCCGGCGCCTACGCCGAGCAGTTGCTCGTCGAGCGGTCGCTGACCTTCGCCGTGCCCAACGGGTTGTCGCCGGAGATCGCCGCGCTGACCGAACCGATGGCCGTCGGGTGGCACGCCGTCCGGCGCGGCGAGGTGAGCAAACGCGACGTCGCGATCGTCATCGGTTGCGGGCCAATCGGTCTCGCGGTGATCTGCATGCTCAAGTCGCACGGTGTGCGCGCGGTCATCGCCAGTGACTTCTCACCCGGCCGCCGCGCCCTGGCCACCGCGTGCGGGGCCGATATCGTCGTCGACCCCGCGCAGGACTCGCCCTATGCGACGGAGGCGGGACGCAAACACCTGCACGGCATCCTGGAGGCGTTCGACCTCGCGGTCGGGACGATCGAGAAGCTGCAGCGCCTGCGCCTGCCGTGGTGGCACCTGTGGCGCGCCGCCGACGCTGCGGGCGCCGCGACGCCCAAGCACCCCGTCGTCTTCGAATGCGTCGGCGTGCCCGGCATCATCGACGACATCATCGCCCGCGCGCCGCTGTTCTCGCGCGTGGTCGTCGTCGGTGTTTGCATGGGCGCCGACCACATCCGGCCGGCCATGGCGATCAACAAAGAGATCGACCTGCGGTTCGTGCTCGGCTACACGCCGCTCGAGTTCCGCGACACCCTGCACATGCTGGCCGACGGCAAGGTCGACGTGGCGCCGCTGATCACGGGCACGGTCGGGTTGGACGGCGTCGCCGCCGCGTTCGATGCGCTCGCCGACCCCGAGGCGCACGCCAAGATTTTGATCGACCCGAAGAGCGACGCTAAGCGGCCGGGCTGATCTCCAGCCCGACGTGCACCTTGTCGATGCCACCACGAACGATCGAGTGCGCGTAGAACCACCAGGCGTGATACCAGTACCGCTTGAGCACGGCGTTGTAGACCCGCCGGGTCTCCGACTTCGGCAGCACCCGGGCGATGCCCTCGACCGGCTCGCTCTTCGGTTTGCCCAGTGATCCGCTCCTGGCGATCGTCACCCGCGGCGTGTTGTTGATCCGTTTGACCTTCCACGAGCCGTCGTCGGTGATGACCAGAAGCTTGTCGCCTTCTGGCACACCCCAGATCGCGGTCGGTTTTGGGCGGCCGTCTTTGGTGAACGTCGTCAGGAGCAGGTACTTGGACTGGATGATGTCCCGGAAGCTGGCGGCCACGCTGTGATCCTTCACTTTCTGAAATGTTCGGTCAAACTGTTCCCCGGCGCTGCATCTTCTAATCATGGGCGTTGTTGATTCCCGGTGACCGGCCAATTTAGGGTCCGGTGGTGGCCAGGGACTCGACGACCCGCGACTTGCTCATCGACGCAACGATCCAGATCATGGTCGACGAGGGCTATGCGGCGGCGACTTCGCGCCGGGTGGCGGCAAAGGCCGGCGTGAAACCGGCCCTGGTGCATTACTACTTCCCCACCATGGACGAGCTGTACCTCGACGTGTTCCGGCGCGGCGCCGCCGCGTACTTGGACCGCCAACAACGGGCGCTGGATTCGGACCACCCCCTGCACGCCTTCTGGGGCACGCTCATCGAGCCGAAGGACACCCGCCTGCTGCTGGAATTCATGGGACTGGCCAATCATCGCAAGGAGATCAGGGCCGAGATCGCGGCGTGGTTCCAGCGGTGGCGCGAGATGCAGACCGCCGCGCTCGATTCCATCGTCCGCGAACAGGATCTGGACACGGCCGATTTCCCGCCTGCCGGCATCGCGGTCATCATCGCCGCCGTCGGTCGCATGCTGATCCTGGAGCAGGCGCTGGGCGCCACGACCGGCCACCTCGAGGCCGTCGCGCTGGTGAACCGGGTCATCGACCGATTCGAAAGGCCGGGTTAACCCGTTTCAGGGCAACACGACTCGCAGCCGTTCCCAGCCCCGCACGGTTGAGGTCGACGCCAATTGCGCCGTCTCGTAGTCGATCCCCCACTCGGGCCAGCGGTTGAGGATCTCGTCCAGCGCCACCCGGCCCTCCAGGCGAGCGAGGTTGGCGCCGAGGCAGTAGTGCACGCCCTTGCCGAAGGTGATGTGCGAGATGTTGTCGCGACGGATGTTGTAGGTGTCGGGATCGGTGTAGCGGCGGTGATCGCGATTGGCGGCGCCGAACAGCAGCAGCATGGCGCTGCCGGCCGGCACCGTCGTGCCGTAGCACTCGAAATCCTTTGCCATCCAACGGGCGACATGAGGCCCCGTCGGTTCGAATCGCAGCGTCTCGTCGACGGTCCGGGTCAACAGCGACCGGTCCTCATAGACGGCTCGGCGCTGGTCGGGATGCTCGGCGAGCACCTTGGCCAACCAGCCGATCAGCCGGCCGGTCGTCTCGTTACCCGCCCCGGCCACCACCTGCGTGTAGTGCAGCACCTCCTTGCGGGTCAGCTTTCGGTGCACCCCATTCTCGTCGTCGAACTCGACGTTGAGCAGTGTGGTCATCAAGTCGTCGGAGGGGTTCTTGGACCGCCACTCGACATAGTCGGCGTAGATCCGGCCGTCGGCGATCGCGTCGGCGTCGGCGACCTTCATCGGTGCCCCCGGCTTGGTGCGCAGGTTGGCGTCGTTGGCGTCGCGCACCGAGACCTGTTCGGACTCCGGGATTCCCAACAGCATGCCGATCACCCGCATCGGCATCATGGAGGCGAGCTCGGCGATGATGTCGAATGACGCGGACCCGACGAGCGGATCCAGGCACCGCACGCAGTACCGCCGGATCTGGTCTTCCAGTTCGGCCATGCGGCGCGGGGTGAACACGCGAGACATCAGGCCGCGCAGCCTGGTGTGCTCGGGCGGATCCTGGAACATCATCACCCCGCCGGGCATGTCGAACTTCGACTGGATGAGCTCGAGGATGTCGCTGCGCCTGTTGGAGAACGTCTCCCAGTTGGCCAGCGCCCGTTCGACATCGGAATGCCTTGACAGCGCCCAGAAGTCGTAGCGCTCGTTGTAGTAGATGGGCGCCTCTTCGCGCAGCCGCGCGTAGGTCGGGTACGGGTCGGCGATGATGCCGGTGTCATAGGGGTCGTAGTAGACATCGGTATCGTTGGCGACGGTCATGGTTTCCTCTATTTCAGGCAGCTGCCGGCGTCCACCGGGAGCGCGACGCCGGTGATGTAGCGGGCTTCGTCGGAGGCCAGGAACAGCACGGCGTTACTGATGTCCTCGGGCGTCACCCAGGGAATGGGCAGGTAGTGGAAGCTCTGGCACACGGGCGCGAGGTCTTCGGGTCCGGGGTTTTCCAATTCCGGCCTGAACGCGCGGTACGTGGCCTCGTTCATCAGCAGCGGCGAGTTCACGTGGGTCGGGAGGACGGCGTTGACCCTGATCATTCGTGGGCCCAATTCGACTGCGAAGGAACGCATCAGGCCGATCACGCCGTGCTTGGCCGCGACGTAGTGGCCGACGTGCGGATAGGCCTTGAACCCGGCCACCGACGACGTCAGGATTACCGAGCCGCCGCGGTCACCGCTGAGGATGTGTGGGACGCCGGCCTTTACCGTCTTCCACACGCCGCTGAGGTTGACGTCGATCATCTCCTGCCACAGCGCCTCATCGGTCTTGTGCAGCTTTCCCGCGGTCGTCCCGATGCCGGCGTTGGCGACGATGACATCCAGTCGCCCCAACTGTTCGACGCCGCCGTCGACGGCGGCCCGCAATGCGTCGAAATCGCGCACGTCCACTTCGGCGGTGACGACGCGGCCGCCGGCGTCCTTGACCAAGCCGGCGGTCTCGTCGAGGTCTTCGGGTGTGGCGCCGTCCGCGGGTGACGCCTCGAACTTGCGGCAGATGTCGACGGCGATGATGTCGGCGCCCTCCCGCGCCAGGCGAACGGCGTGACTCCTGCCCTGCCCGCGCGCGGCACCGGTCACGAATGCGACCTTGCCATCCATCCGGCCCATCGCCACCTCCATGCGCAGCCAATTTGGGCGATCGCCCAATTTCCCGGCGCACCCATGTCTAGCAGCGCGGAGAGGAGCTAGTCAAGACGCCGCCGCGAAGCGCCTCGATCGCGCCCCGTGTTCCAAACCTGTGAAGATTTGCGGCCCGGGTGTGAAAGCTTCGTTAAGAACGCGGCACGCCCGCGATCGGCCCGGCACCGTGGAGGCATGACGCTCTTCGAGCTGCTGCCATCGCTGAGGCACGGGCAGAACCCGCACCTCGATCGTGCGATCTGGCCGCTGAGCGCCTACGTCGACGACCTGGGCCGGCTCTGTGTGGGCGACGTGGCCGCCGACGACATCGCCGCCGAGTTCGGCACCCCCACCTACGTGGTGGACGAGGAGGATTTCCGGGCCCGCATCCGCTGCTATCGCGCCACGCTCCCCGACGCCGAGCTGATCTACGCCGCCAAGGCCTTGTTGAGCGTGGACGTGGCCCGGTGGGCCGCGGACGAAGGGGCCGGCGTGAACGTCTGCTCGGCCGGCGAGCTGGCCACCGCGCTGGCCGCCGACGTCCCGCCGTCGCGCATCGTCCTGGACGGCGTGATCACGGCGGCCGAGTTGTACGACGCGGTCGCGGCCGGCGTCGGGCGGATCGTCATCGACACACCGAGCGAGGTCTCGCTGCTCGCCTGCCGGGTGCGTCATCCGCAGCGCGTCCTGTTGGGGGTCATCCCCGACGTCGGGGCCATGGACCAGAAATTCGGCTTCGCGCTATCGGGGGGCCAGGCGGCCGGTGCGCTTCGGCGTGTGCTGGATCAGCCGTGGCTGGACCTGGTGGGGCTCCAATTCCGGCTCGGCTCGCAGCTCACCGACCCCGCGGTCTATGGCGACGCAATCCGGCAGACGATCGGCCTGATGGCCGAGGTCCGCGACCGTCATCGCGTGGTGCTCAGCGAACTCAACCTCGGTGGCGGGCACGCGATCCCCTACCTGTCCGGCGACGCGGAGCTAAACCTGCGGTCGCTCGGGTCCACCATCGACGAGGCGCTTGATTCCGCCTGCGCGGAGCACGACTTTCCGCGCCCGAAGATCGTGATCGAGCCGGGCCGGGCGATCGCCGCGCGCGCCGGAATCACCCTGTGCCGGGTCATCGCCGTCAAGCGCCAGCCCGGCGGGCACACGTTCGTCGCGGTGGACGGCGGCACGGGCGACATGCCCCAAGCGGCAAGCCGAGGTGTGAAATACACGGTGGCGCTGGCAAATCGCCACCGCCCGACCGCGACCGCACCGGTCACCGTGGTGGGCCGGCATGGTGTCGGCGACGAGATCGCCCGCGGCATCGAGTTGCCCGCCGACATCCGGCCGGGAGACCTGCTGGCGGTCGCCTGCACCGGCGCCTATCAACATTCGACGGAATCCAGCCGCAGTCTGCTCGGCCGCCCGCCGCTGGTCGCGGTCTCCGGTGGCTCGCCTCGCGAACTGGTCCGCCGGGAAACGGTGGCCGACCTGCTGGCCCGCGATCGCGGCTGGACCGGTCAATGATGCTGTCCGGCACGGAGGTTCGTCCCCGCGCCGACCGATTGCGGGTGACGGCGGCGTACACCGTGCTGCTGCTGGCGGTCTCGGTCACCCTGACGGCACTGGGTGCCCACACGCGCGCCGCTGTGGTCCGGGAAATGAGCACCAACCTGCATAACCTGGCGCACGGCCACTTGGGTTCCTTGGTGGGTAGCGCGTTCGTCAGCGACGGCGGCGACGTATACCTATGGCTTCCGGGGCTGGTGTGCTTGCTGGCGCTGGGCGAACTCATCTGGCGCGGAAGGGGTTTGCTGATCACGTTCGCGGTCGGGCACATCGGCGCCACCGCGATCGTCGCGGTGGGTCTGGTCGCCGCGGTGGAGACGGGATGGCTGCCGTTCTCGGTGGCGCGCGCCACCGACGTCGGGATCAGCTACGGCGCGGTATGCGTGCTCGGCGCCCTGACCACGTCGATTCCGTTGCGCTGGCGGCCGGCCTGGATCGGTTGGTGGCTCGGCATCGCATTGGTGGCAACGGCCGACGCGGACTTCACGGCGTTCGGTCACGTGCTGGCGCTTCTCCTCGGCATGGGCTTGTCGCTCCGCTTGCCCTCGATCGCGCGCTGGACGCCCGTGCATGCGGCGTTGCTCGTCGTTGGCGCCGCCTTCGGCTATTTCGTTCTGTCGGGCTGGTCGTCGTCGGTGGCGCCCGCCGCCGGGCTGACCGGGGTGCTGATCGCCACGCTCCTGGCCAGTCGGGTGATGCGTTCTACCGCTGCGTGATCGTCTCGACCTGGTAGCGGCTCGCCGTCCAGGGCGGAGAGCCGGGCACCGGCGTCAAAGTGATTGTCAGCTGCGCTTTCCCCGCGGTCACCGATTGCGGCAAGAGGTACGTGTCGTCGAGCCAGCGGTGAAAGTTGTTGGCGCGCGGCTGTAACCAGTTGCCGACGGGGACGCCGTCGATGGCGACGTCCGCCGATTGGAAACCATCGGCTTGATCCGAGGTGCGACGCAGCAGGACACCTCGGTTGTCCGGGTCGGTTTCCAGGTGGAACGTGATCGGCGCGTTGGTGGCGCGGACCGACCCGACGATCGGATGCGTGTCGTCGGCGCCCTCGTAGTCGCTGACCAAAAGCTGGTCCGTGTCGTCGGCGTCGGTGTAGCCGTGCAGAAGTCGACTGACCGCGTCACCGGGACGGACGTCGTCACCCTGAGCGAGAGTGTCGTTGGGTTGCGTATAGAGGAAAGCGGTTGAGCTGTAGTCCGGTTGCACCATGTTGCGCCTGTCTCTTATACACAT